>NZ_JBQLZL010000064.1:101028-150466 GCF_052168255.1 Almyronema sp.
ATAGTTGGGTGCGGTTCTTGACTGAAGCTATTTTACTGTCGGTAACAGGTGGTTTAACAAAAGCCCCTACTAGAGTGAGCGACGGCGGACTGATTGGTAGCGTAACGCCTTTTCAACCTCTAATTTCTTTAACAGCGGTAATGGTTGCCCGCAGCGTTTCTAGCGAAATTGGTCTATTTTGGGGGGTGATGCCTACCCGGCAAGCAGTCGAACTTGATCCCATTGTGGCGTTACGCCGTACTTAGATATAGGGGCTTAAGGAAAATTGCTTGCTGACATTTGCTTCCAGCGACTCTTTTGAATTCATGTCTTCTCATGCCCAGCTTAATCCTTGGATCATTTGCCCACAGCCGACTCCCCAAGCTCGACTACGGCTATTTTGCTTTCCCTATGCCGGGGGTGGGGCGGCTATTTTTCGGGCTTGGGCTTTCCAGCTACCGCCTGAAATAGAGGTTTGCCCCATACAGCTACCGGGTCGCGAAAACCGATTTTCGCAAGCGCCTTTTACCCGCATGCTGGCGCTCATCCATGCCCTATCGCCAGCCTTATTGCCCCTGTGCGATCGCCCTTTCGCCTTTTGGGGACATAGCATGGGGGCTTTGGTCAGTTTTGAACTGGCTCGCTACTGGCATTATCGAGGTTTGGCTTGTCCTCAGCATTTGTTTCTTTCCTCTCATCAGGCTCCTCACCTACCGCGCCAAGGCGTCAAAATGCATTTGCTGCCAGAGGCTGAGTTTATTGCCGAACTGCGTCGCTACAACGGTACGCCAGCAGCCATTTTGCAAGAACCTGAACTCTTAGAACTGCTCTTGCCAGTATTGCGAGCCGATTTTGCTGTACTTGAAACTTACACTTACCGAGCTGGCCCGCCTTTGCCCTGTGCAATTTCTGTTTTTGGCGGCGATCGCGATGCTAAAGTCAGCCAAAAACAGCTATCGGCTTGGCAGATCCATACTCAGGCGCAGTTTAAGCTGCGGCTTTTAGCAGGCGATCATTTTTATCTCAAAACGCAACAAACCAAGATTCTGCAGGCGGTAAGGGAGGATCTGCAGTGTCTCTAACCTGTACCTTAGCAACCCCCGACTGGCAGCCGCCGCCAGCTGATTTAGAACTGCCTGCAGGGACAGTCCATCTTTGGCAAATTCGGCTAACGTCTTCCTTGGCTCAACAATCGCTTTGGCGGACGCTACTCTCAGCGGATGAACATCAGCGGGCTGACCAGTTCCACTTTGAACGCGATCGCCAGCACTACATTGCCTGTCGAGGGCAGCTCAGACAAATTTTAGGACGCTATCTGGCAATCCCCCCTGCCAGGGTCAGCTTTGCCTACGGAGCTTATGGCAAACCGACCCTGGCCAACTGGGTTAGCCGTCCTCTCAGCTTTAATGTTTCGCACTCGCAAGCGATCGCGCTTATTGCCATTTGCCGCGATCGCGCCGTAGGGGTGGATTTAGAATACGAGCGACCCATTGCCGTGGCCTCGCTGGCACCCCAATTCTTTTCCCCTAGCGAACAGGCGCTCCTGTTAGCGGCTGCAGATCAGCAAGCTCTGTTTTTTCAGCTTTGGACTTGCAAAGAAGCCTACCTCAAAGCTACCGGACAAGGAATTTCTGGTCTGGAGCAGGCTATAGCAGAGCTGAATTTGCCAGCAGCTCAGCAAGTCTTTTGTCTAACTACATCAGCTGCCAACCGCCAAAGCTGGGTTTTCTTTCCCTTTCGGCCTGCGCCTGCTTACACAGCCGCCCTAGCCTTGCAGGGAACCCAAGCAGCGATCGCTTATTTTCGGCCAACCGACTAACCTGTCTGCGATAGCGTTTCTGCCGCTTTATTGACAGAGAGGGACAAAGCATGGTGAACCGCTTCTCGAAAAAGCGGTGCGGTTAGCTCACCTTTGACCAAAAAAGCCTGAACGCCTAACTGTCTAGCCTGCAAAGCTACCGCTTCATTGCCTTGACCCGTTAAAAGAATGACGGACGGCGATCGCTCAGGAAACTGCTGCTTTAGCTCAGCCAAAAACTCTAGACCATCAGCATCCGGTAGTAAATAATCCAGAACGATAGTGTCTGGAAACTGCTGATCGCATTGTTCCAGGGCAGTTTCGGCACAGGTGGCTTCTCTGATCTGGTAATGAAGATTTGAATCTTTTTCTAAGAAACGGCGATAGGTCACCCTATCTTCAAGACAGTCATCAACTAATAAAACCTGATGGCGAATCATAAAGCTCTTTACTGAGAACCCGGCAGCAAAACGGCTTTGAACCAGTAGTGAAAAAAGTCATCGACGGTTTTTTTCAAAGCCTCAATGCCAATGGGTTTAAGCATATAGCTATTGATTCCATACTGGTAACAGACATTGATGTCTTTAGGGTTGGAAGAGGTGGTCAAAACCACAATAGGGATGGTTTTAAGCTGCTCGTTTTGCTTGATCTCACGAATAACATCGCGGCCATCGGTGCCGGGTAAATTCAAGTCCATCAAGATGACAGAAGGTCGAGGATACTGGTCAAAATCCGTGTACTGCCCTTCATGATGCAAATAGTCCAGCGCGTCGTCGCCGTCGCAGACCCGACAAACAGTTTCAGCAATGTTCAACTGCTTCATCGCCCGGGTGAAGGCATGGAAGTCTTCGTCGCTATCCTCAACTGCCAGTATCAACCTGCCTCTATCTGTACTCACACTTAATTTTCCTTTGAGATGAGAGATTGAGCGAAGACCAATGATGGCCTGACGGTTCAAGTCGGCAGCGTGAAATAAAAGGTACTGCCTGTCCCATAATTAGATTCAATCCAAATCTTACCGCCGTGGCGCTCCACAATTTTTTTAACAATTGTCAGCCCGGCTCCTGTGCCTCCCCCATACTTGCCAGGGCCGTGCAACCGTTTAAAGATCCGAAAAACCGAATCTAAATGACGCTCGCGAATACCGATGCCGTTATCTCGAATGTAAAACGTCTGCATGGGTTGCTTCCCTTCTGCTGCAAGTGCCGCATCGGCCAGGGGCAAAACGCCTATTTCAATTTGTTTCTGCGTCTGAGTATTGTATTTAAGGCCATTGCTAATCAGGTTGGTAAATACCTGCTCTAGCAAAACGCGATCGCCTTGTACCCAAGGGAGCGGCTGGGCAATTTGTACAGTGACTTCTGTTTGGTCTTTACTCATATAAAAGACCTCAATGACCTCATTGACCAAACGATTGACATCGACAGGGCGCAGGTTCATTTCTTGCCGCCCTAGACGTGCAAACAGCAGCAAAGAGTTGATTAAATCCTCCATTCGCTTAGTCAAGCGAACTAAAGTCTGTAACCGCTCAACCCCCTCTTCGTCCAGGATATTGAGGTAGTCTTCTAGTAGAAACGTAGAGTAATTGTGAATACCGCGCAGGGGTTCCTTCAGGTCGTGAGAGGCAATATAAGTAAAAGCATCTAACTCTACGTTGCTACGCTCTAGCTCTAAATTAATAGCAGCCAGCTCATCGGCTTTACGCAACGCAATTCCTACAATTGCACTTTTTAGCTCTAGCGCTCCTTCAATTTCGCAGGGTAGCCAGGGTAACGACTGGCCAGTAACCGTTTGCTGCCAAGCTTCAAAAGATTTGCGCGGATAGATCGTATAACTGCCATCTGGCTCTACCTGAACAGGTTTATCAGGGTTGCCAGCCCAAGTCACCTGTTGCAAACGCTCTCCCCGAAACCACAAAACAAAGTTCTTTTGAACCCGCGTAATGGTCAGCGCCAGTAAGCCGCTGGCATCGGCTTGAAAGGTCGTAGCTGGCGGATACAGAGTTGACAGCGCATGAGTCACCAGAAGGTCGTTTTCTAGGTGGTTAGGCAGCCATTCGAGCAAATCTTGAATCTGGCTTTCACTCGGTACTTTACCTATTTGGGTTAAATGCCCCTGTGTACACACCACTGCTCCATCGGCACCGACTAGATCCAAAAGTTCCTGACGATCTTTGACAAGCGCGTCAGTAAATTCTTCCGCACACGATATCCGGTCAGTAAACTTCGCCTGAATAGACTTCAAGCGGACTTTATAGTCAAGATTTTCGTTAGCCTCTTTAGACGCTAGTTCTAAAGACATGACCTGACCTAAAAATTCGCAGATCGTTCGCGTATCGTAAGGTACAAACTTGGGAGTTATATGGTGACAAGAAATTAACCCCCACAGCTTTTTGTTTTGTACTAAAGAAATAGACATTGAAGCGCTGACCCCCATGTTTTTCAAATACTCAAGATGAACGGGGGAAACGCTTCTTAAAATGCTGAGGCTTAAATCTAACGGCTCTGCTGCTACGGTGGCTGATTCGGTACTCAAGAGGGGTACGGGCTGGTAGTCAACATCAGGAATCAGCCTGAGAGGGTTTAGCGTGTAAAGGAGTTTTGCCTGTTGGGGAACATCGGTGGCAGGGTAATGTAAGCCCAAGTAAGGTTCTAAATCAGGTTGCTTGTCTTCAGCAATGACAACCCCTGCGCCATCGGTATCGAAACGATAAATCATCACTCGGTCAAAGCCTGTCAGCCGCCGAACTTCTTTAACCATGAGTTCACAAAGCTGGCTAAGATTTTCGGCTTTCTGCATTTTTGCCAGAATGCCTTTGGTCGCGAGATGAAAGCCCCAAAAATTGCTTTGGGAGTCTGCCGTTTTGGGTTCAAGCTCTAAAATCAGTTTGTCTTGCAAAGATCGATGCAGGATGCCGTTAAAGTAAGCCAGCTGAGTATCTGTTTGGATCGTGATCTCAAGCGGATTGAGTACGGCAAAATCATCTTTAAGACTTTGCTGAATCACGTCTAGCTGCTGGGAGGTCAGCAGTTGAGATAGGGGACGGCCTAAAAGTTGGGTTGGTGGTATGCCTAAGTGAACTGCGGTGTTGCTGCTGAGCTGCACCAAGGTGAAGTCTGGCTCAGACAAAACAAAAAAGATGCCGTGCGGTTGAATAAGCCCAGGAATATGGATAGGTTCGCGATCGCAGTTGTTGAGTGTAACGGCTTCGTTAGCTGCAATAAATTGATGGAACGACATTTAAGCAAAGTCAGCAAAAACATTAAACAGCGGCGATCGCGGGTTGCCGCTGTAGAGTAAAGCCTCTAGGCTGGCAACTAACGAGAAAGAACGCTCAAAGACAACCTAGATCAGGTTATCTCTATCATAAAGTCCAGACTGCTGACTCTGGTTGAGCAGTCCTCAAGTTGAGTAAAACCGTCTCAACGCTTACAAGATATTTTTTAACGAGCAGAATTAGAGGTGATGACTAAAGCGGGCTGTGAAGCTTGCTGAATGTAGCTATCAGCATGTTTGGTACATTCTAAGAACTCACTATAATCACAGAGATCGTCGAGTCCAATAAGTCCTAGTAAACACTCAGCTGCCAACCAAACAGCCGTTTTGAAGAGGAGTGTTTTCCACTGAACCATAAGGGCACACTATCCCAAGCAAGCTAATCAAACATACGTCTGTGTTAGCTAGGGATATGCAAGGTCGTTATTCCACAACGCGAATACGCCCCTGATTTAAAGCTTCATAAATTCGATCAATTAAAGCCTGATCGTGGCGGCTAATTTGACGTTTGGCATACAAGCTCATGAGCAATCGTTGATCATATCGGGTTAATCTGCGCGTCGAAAAAATTTTTTCAACTGTTTCTTCGATTGAATTCATGTTCTTCTTCACCCCGTTCCAGCTGATAAGCACAAGCATTGAATCGTAAAATCTGCTTCTGAGACGCTCTCTCTGCTGAGTTAGCTGACTGTCTGTGTGCTTAACTTCGCTGCGTCTAGTTACAATTTAGACGTAAAAGAAACTACGCAAATCAGTGAATTTAAGTAATTCAAACCGTTTTAAGTCGGGGCTAACCGTCTTTACACGTCAGTAGAATCAAGCAACAGACTGCTTCAGTCGCAGATGATTTTGGGTTGTTTTCCCTATTAAAAATGTATAAAAGATATCTAATTATTTCATCCGCCATCCAAGTGGAAAGCTTCGGTCAGACAGCGGAAATCCAACCGCTTTTTTAGACCGCGAAGCTCAGCGGCTCTAGAAAGGGCTGGCAGAGCGGTAGTTACTCAAAAGCGCGATCGACTTAAACAAGCGATCGCGCTGGTTAGGGTTAATACGGAGTTAATACCGCCAAGAATTATACGGCAGCTAGCTCAGGGCGTTTGCTGTTGCGAATACTGCTGATTGCGTCGGCATAGTCATCAGCTTTAAAGACGGCAGAACCAGCAACGATAGCATTGGCTCCCGCTTCAAGCACCTGCCAGGTATTGTTTGCTTTCAAGCCGCCATCTACTTCAATCCAGGGGTCTAAGCCGCGTTCGTCACACATCTGACGCAGTTGGCGAATCTTTGGTAGTACGGCAGGAATAAAGCTTTGCCCGCCAAAACCAGGATTAACGCTCATGATCAAAATCAGGTCGCAAATCTCTAGTACATGTTCGATTAGTACCAGTGGCGTAGCCGGATTGAGCACTACACCTGCTTGCTTACCCAACTCACGAATCTGTGAAAGGGTACGATGCAGGTGAGGAGAAGCATTGTGCTCTGCATGAACCGAGATAATGTCCGCTCCAGCTTTCGCAAAATCAGCGACGTACTTTTCTGGTTCTACAATCATCAGATGGACGTCAAGCGGCTTTTGCGTCACTGGACGGATGGCTTCAACAATCAAAGGCCCAATGGTAATGTTGGGCACAAAGCGTCCATCCATCACATCTACGTGAATCCAGTCGGCACCCGCTTTGTCGGCGGCGCGCACTTCGTCTCCCAATCGACTAAAATCAGCCGATAAAATTGATGGAGAAATGACAATTGGCTTATTGGATTTAGTGTCAGTCATGATGGACGGATACTCCTGTCTCCTCGCTGCGTATTCATCGTAACAAAATCTTTAGTTTCCTCCTAGCTATTTGGACTTCAGACTTTGAGCAAATTAGCTCAACTGACGCTAGAGTAGGGGCAAGCTAAACTTTTGCTGCCAATTTTCTTCCAAGATTGCCTACGCATTTTTGTTAAAGGTCTATGAGCTGCCGTTTCCTCTCTCAGCTGACTTCTCGACTAACAACGCGTTCTCTGGGGCTGGGTAGTCTACTCAGTTTGACCGCAGGCTTGCCAGTGCTAGCCCTTTCTCTCTCGATTGGGCCAGAAGGAATTGATGCTAGACGCTTGCATGAACAGCCCTACGACTTGACGGGTCGCAAGATTGCCATCGGCCAGGTAGAAATTGGGCGTCCTGGTCAGTTTGGTCTAGATAAAGTGGCTTATGAGATGATGCCCGTAGCGGTACGTGCCGTTTTTTTTCGCGATCGCTTAGCTAGCCCCAATCAGTATGTAGATGGTCATGCCGCTAATGTGGCCAGCGTCATGATTAGCCAAGACAAAAACTTAACGGGAGTAGCGCCTGGGGCTACGTTATATTCAGCCGCCATTGGCCCCCTGCAAGGTCGCAATGGCCAACCGGAAGAATGTTTGGCCTCGCAACACGTAGCCCTGCAAAACGGGGGTGACGTCCGCGCTATGAACTTTAGCTTTGGAGAAGCGCTGGGACGCGATCCGCGCCCTGATCCGATGCTAGATGGTAATGCCCTGCTTACTCAATGCATAGATTGGTCGCATCGGGTTCATGAAATGCTGTACGTGATTGCCGGAAACCAGGGTTCGGGAGGAATTCCCATTCCCACCGATAACTTCAACGGCATCAATGTTGCTTTTTCTACAGCCATTGACGGTCGCTTTTACCGGGTAGACTACGCCAACATGGGCAGTGAGCCGATTTACCGCCCCCAGCGATCGCCTGCGCCTGAAACTAACGTGGGGCCGCGTCGCTCTATTAATTTGGTAGCCCCTGGCGGCAATTTAGAGCTTTTAGATCCAGATGGACATCCGCGTCGCACCAGTGGCACTAGCTTTGCCGCGCCGCATGTTGTGGCCACCATCGCTTTGTTGCAAGAATTTGGCGATCGCCAAATTCGTACTGGCCCTGACAACTGGAACTTAGATGCGCGTCAGCCAACGGTGATGAAAGCTATCTTGCTCAACTCAGCCGATAAAATTAAAGACTCAGGCGACGGCTTGCTTCTGGGCATGACGCGCACCTTACTAGACGAACAAAATACCACCTGGTTAGATTCTGACGCATACCGAGATCCGAAAATTCCGCTGCACGCAGAACTGGGGACGGGCCATCTTAACGCTTTTAGGGCTTATCAGCAATTTCAACCTGGCCCTCAGTCTGCAGACGCGGCTGTTCCGCTGATTGGCTGGAACTACAGCGCCCTAGAATCTCCCGTACCGCCGACTGATCTACCGCGATCGCAGCCAGCAGTGTTGTCTCAAGATTATGTTTTTGAGCAGCCTTTGCAAGGGGGCAGTTTTCTCTCGGCAACATTGGCATGGGAGCGTTTGGTTGTTCTTCAAGATGAGAATCAAAACGATCTCTACGACATTGGGGAAACTTTTGCCGATCGAGGGCTAAACAACTTAGATTTGTACTTAATGCCAGCCGAGGCAACAGACATCAGCCAAAGCCTCTGGTCTTCCGTCAGTGAAGCTGACAGCGTCGAACATATTTTCTTCCCTATTCCTGAAACGGGACGCTACAAGCTACGGGTAGTCTATCGTCAACAGGTTAATGACGAATTGCTGCAACGATATGCTTTGGCTTGGTGGGCGGTAGGTGCTAATTGATGGGGGGGCACTCAACCTTAAACGATTTGGGTGCCTATATAAAAGGGTAATGATTTTTTCTTGAAGAATCCGTAAATGTACGGGTCATTAACCTTTTGATAACCTTAGCTTGTGGGCTGCTTAATTTCTACTCAGTAGTTTTTTCTGAGTGGTCAAATTAACAACCTTTATGCACACTTCAAAGTTTTTGGGTTTGGTGGCGTCTAGCTTAACTTTGGGAGCGCTGGCGCTACCTGCAACGGCTGATGTTCAGTTAACGCCTGTCGGTGGCTATCTGACTAACGTTTTCAATGAAGGCGCTGCTGAAATTTCAGCTTACGACCCGGTCACGCAGCGTTTGTTTGTCACCAACGCCAACGCCAACACTATTGACATTATCAATATTGGTGATCCAACGCAGCCAACCCTGGTCAGCAGCATTTCACTGAATCTATTTGGTGGTGGTGTTAACAGCGTCGCTTTCAAAAATGGGGTGCTAGCGGCTGCTGTTGAGGCCGACGTCGCTCAAGATGCGGGTCAGGTGGTCTTTTTTGATGCGGATGGTGTGGTTCAGGGCGCTGTTGCGGTAGGAGCGCTGCCTGACATGTTGACGTTTACCCCAGACGGTAGCAAAATTCTTGTTGCCAATGAAGGCGAACCCAGCAGCGATTACAGCAACGATCCGGTTGGTTCAGTCAGTATTATCGATATCTCAGCCGGGATTGGCGGAGCCACTGTATCCGAGGCTGGCTTTACCCAGTTCAATGGAACTTCATTTACTCAAGCCAGCGGCGTGCGTATTTTTGGCCCTGGCGCAACCGTTGCCCAAGATTTAGAGCCAGAATATATTGCTATTTCAGCTGATTCAACAAAAGCTTATGTCTCTCTTCAAGAGAACAATGCCCTTGGTATTTTAAATCTAACGACGGGAGAGTTTGAACAAATTGTTGGCTTAGGCTTTAAAGACTACAGCCAGCCCGGTAATGAATTAGACAGCAGCGATCGCGACGATGCAATCAATATCGTTAACCGTCCGGTGTTTGGGCTGTATCAACCTGATGCGATCGCGACCTTTGAAGTAGCCGGCCAAACTTACATCATTTCGGCCAATGAAGGCGACGCTCGCGACTATGATGCTTTTGCCGAAGAAGAGCGGATCAAGGACTTGGTGCTTGACCCTAATGCGTTTCCCAATGCAGCCGAACTTCAGGCTGACGAGGCTTTAGGCCGCTTAGCCGTTACCAGTACCCTGGGAGATGCCGATGGGGATGGCCTTTACGAAGCGCTATATGCGTTTGGTGGACGTTCGTTTTCAATTTGGGATGCAGCAGGCAACCTGGTATTTGATAGCGGCAGCCAGTTTGAGCAAATCGTTGCTCAAGCGTTTCCTGAATTCTTTAATTCTGACAACGACGAAAACACCTTTGATACCCGCAGCGACGCCAAAGGCCCTGAACCTGAAGGGGTAACCATTGGCGAAATTGAAGGTCAAATCTATGCCTTTATTGGCCTAGAGCGTATTGGCGGCGTCATGGTTTACAACATCACCAACCCCACCGCCCCTACGTTTGTCCAATACGTCAACAACCGCGACTTTAACGGCAATCCAGAAGCAGGTACCGCAGGTGATTTAGGCCCAGAGGGGCTGCTATTTATCTCAGCAGCCGATAGCCCCACAGGCATTCCTCTACTGGCTGTCACCAACGAAATCAGCGGCAGTACTCGCTTGTACTCGATTACGGATAAACCGGCCTCGGTTCCTGAACCGATAGCTACTACGGGCATTGCCTTAGCAGGCTTGGTTGGGTTGCTGGGACTTAAGCGTCGTTCCTAAGGACTATCCCCGCAGTACGGCTGAGAGGGTTAGCTTAGAGATAGCCACAAGCATTGGAACCCTTCTGCTGCAAGTTGCTGACAGAAAAGCTTTCTTTCTTTTCCTAGCCCTCAGTCTGCTGCCTTTCGCCATGACCTAGACCGGGGGTGTCAGCATAATTCCAAATGATGACACCCCTTGGTCTGCTGGGACGTGCTGATCTAGATAACGTTCTATCGCTAAAGCTTGGGTAGTAATTCTGGTAGTAGGTGAGCAGGAATTTGTTGTAAAGCTTGCTGCTGGCGAGCAATGCCGAGTTGTTGCTGCTGTAGTCGCAGATTGTTGGCGATCGCCTGAAGCGTGGTTTCGCGGGCTTCGGGTGAAGTTTGCCATCCCTCCCAAGCTGTGAGGTAGTGCTGTAAGCCTTGAGTCAGGTGGTGAGTCTGTTCTGTCTCGCTGAGCTGTCCAGATGCGCCTAAATAGCCGTGAACCACCCCTAGACTGTAGTGGACTGAATAGAGGTCTAACGATTGGGCTGAAGCTTGTGGATGGCCGAGCTGTAGAACGTTTAGCGTTTTGCTATAAGCGGCGATCGCCTGCTGCCACAACTGGTCTCGCTGTTGAACTTGCTTTTGGTGGCTAGCCAGTTCACAGTAGGCGGTGCCTAAGTTGTTTTGGGTAGCGGCACAGGCCGCTGCATCTATTTCAGGTGTGCGGTAAACCAAAGCCTTTTGGTAGGCTGCAATGGCCTGCTCTAGGCTAACAACGGGTTGGTGGTGCTGAGCCAAACTCCAGTAAGCAACGCCTAAGTTGTTTTCAATCATGGCGTAGCGAAGGGGTTCTTGGTGGGGTTGGCAATATTGCAGGGCTTCTGTGTAAGCGGCGATCGCCTGCTGAAGGTGCTGTCTGGGCGACGCCTGCTGAGCCAGCCGCCAGTGAGCCGCCCCCAGGCTGTTTTGCAAAGAAGAATATTCTAAAGCGGCTGTTTCCGCAGAGCGATAGTTGAGAGCTTGGTGATAGGCGTCTACGGCTTGAGTCAGGTGGCTAAGCGGCGTTTGGAAATTGGCTAAAAAGCTGTGGGCAGCGGCTAAGTTACTGTACAAGCGTCCGGTCGCTTCTGGCGTTTGGTCAGCTCTTGTGTTTAGCGCCTGCTGATAAGCCCGAATGGCCTGTTCCATCAGCGGTAGCGCCTCCGCAATGGCTGAGGTTCGCTGGGCTTTAATCCAGTAGAGGCTGCCTAAATCGTTGAGGCTATCACTCCAGAGGGGAGAATGTTCTGGCAACCAGCGTAGACCTTCTTCATAGGCTTGAATTGCCGCAACCAGGAGTTCGCCATCGTCGTCACCCGCTACCAGGCGATCGCGGTAGACCTGGCCAAGCTGTAGATAGGCGTTGCCTGCGGCTGGATCAACCTCCTGGGTTAGCGCTGAAGGGGGTTTGGGCAAAAGCGCTACAGCGGTTGCCGTCTCTTGACGGGTTTGAGAAGAAGCCGCTGCGTCAGCCGCCGGAGATAAGGCCTGCGATCGCGAGGGCAAGTCTGTTTCAATCGGCACCAGCGGCTCAGGAATTACCGTTTCTAGCTCAGCGAGTTCAAGCTCTTCAAGCGTAATTTCGGTGGCTGGAACGACACTTGCTAAAGTCTCGGTAGGCGGGGGTGAAGTGTCGGCAAGCGATGAGCCAAAACGGGTTGCCAGATAACGCGAGGTAGCTGCTTTACCGGGCAGCGGTAGGGTGGCAGAAGGCTGCTCAGGCAAAGGGGCTAACGGGGTAGGATCACCAACAAATTCAAAAAAGCCCGTGTGGCAAGCCCAAAAGCTAGGTAACGACTGCTGAATCAGGCGGATCCAAGGCCAGGGCATCCATAAAAGCAGACTGTGCTCTAAAGCGGGTAAAAGCAGTTCAACTTGCCGCAGCGATCGCAAAAACTGGCGTTGTGTCGTTGCAGATTGGCGGGTTAGCTGCTCAATCCCAAGCACTTGTAGACTCATCCCCGTAGGTGGGTTGTCGCTGAGCCGCTGCTGTTGAATGCAGGCAACAATTTGCTGGGGCAGGTGAGGCTGTTTGGGGTCAAGTTGCAAGCATTGCAGAGGGCGCTGGTGTTCTTGCCAACCTTCTAAGGTGGTAGCTGCCGCGTCAGAACCCGCAGCTATTTCAGCTTCTAGCTGAGTGGCGAGGCGATCGCGCAGCCGCATATCATCGCAAACCGCAATCAGCAACTGACGTTTTAGATTGAGCTGCAGGGTTAGCTTGAGGCGCTGGTAGGTGCGCTGATTTAAACCGAGCACTTGACGAGAAGGGAGTTCAGTGACGACCATCGACCGGGGCATTGTTGGGAACCGCACATTTATTCCTTCTAAGATTGCCAGTCTAGGTCAGGAATAAAGACCGGAATCCCCACTGAAGCTGATATTCTAAAACTCTGAGAAGTCTGGCAAATGCAACTTTTCTTCATAAAACTGACTAACCGTTTTTATATCTGTTGTGTCTAACCCGTCTATTCGAGAGCGGCAACATCCGTTGATTCGTCAGCTAGCTGATCTAATCGAAGCTACCTGGCAAAAGCATTTGACTTTGGTACCCTACCAGCTACCTGAAGACTTGGGCTATGTCGAAGGACGGCTAGAAGGCGAAAAACTGGTGATTGAAAATCACTGCTACCAAACCCGTGAGTTCCGCAAACTTCATTTGGAACTGGCAAAAGTTGGACAAAGCTTAGACATTCTGCACTGTGTTATGTTTCCCCGCCCAGACTTTGCTCTACCGATGTTTGGCTGTGATCTAGTCGGCGGACGGGGGCAGATTAGCGCAGCGATCGCAGATTTGTCACCTGTTAGCGCCGACAATAGCCTGCCGCAGGGTTATCAAGATCGACTTAGGGCTTTACCTCAACCTGACTTTAGCCAGCCTCGCGAGTTGCCAACGTGGGGAAATATTTTTTCTGCTTTTTGTACCTTTGTGCGACCGGGTAACCTAGAAGAAGAAGCCGCCTTTTTAGACCGGGTTAAAAATTTTCTAGACATTCACTGCCAACAAGCGATCGCAGCTTCACCCGTACCCCAGCAACAGCCCGAAATTTTGCGCGGTCAGCAGCGCTATGTTCAGCAGCAACAGCAAAACGACAAAACTCGTCGGGTGCTTATTAAGGCGTTTGGGGATGAGTGGGCTGAACGCTATATGACGACAGTGCTGTTTGATTTACCAGACGTCGAGCTAAGTTTGAACTAACGGGTTTGTCAATGCCATATTCGTCTACAGCCATCCCTGAGTCTGAAAAGATCACAACCCAGTCCACCTCGGCTAAGCCAGGAAAACTGGTGGTCTTTACGGGGCCTAGCGGTGTCGGCAAAGGAACCCTATTGCGACGTTTGCTAGCGAGCCATCCTGAGCTTTATCTTTCAACCTCGGCTACCACTCGACAGCCCCGACCTGGTGAAATTAACGGACAGCATTACTATTTTGTCGATCGCCTAGCGTTTGAACAAATGGTGGCAGCGGGGGAGCTGCTGGAGTGGGCTGAGTTTGCTGGTAATTATTACGGCACCCCGATGGTTCCTGTGCAGCAGCAAATTCAAGCAGGGCATTGGGTCGTGCTGGAAATTGAGCTAGAAGGCGCTCGCCAGGTACAGCAGACTTGTCCAGAAGCGTTGCGAATTTTTATTTTGCCACCTTCTCTTCAAGAACTCGAAAGGCGACTTCGCGATCGCAGTCAGGATAGCGAAGCCGCGATCGCCCGACGCTTGCAACGAGCCAGAATTGAGGTTGAAGCGGCAGATGAGTTTGATATTCAAATTGTCAATGACGATCTAGATAAAGCGCTACAGCAGTTAGAAAAAGCGCTCTTTGGCAGCTAAGCGATCGCCTATTCAGCTTCGTTGGTGGCAGGGGTAGCTAAGTCGCTGGGGGGAATGCCCTCAACTGCTACCAGTGCTTCGGTAACGGCTTTAACGATAGGGGCGGCAACGGTTGAACCATAGGCATCATCTCCCCAAGGTTCATCGACAATTGCCAGTACCACGTAGCGGGGAGCTTCGGCGGGCAAAATGCCAACAAAGCTGGTGATGCGGGCATCGGTATAGTATCCATTCAAAGCTTTTTGAGCGGTACCTGTTTTGCCTGCCAGTCGATATCCGGCAACCTGGGCAGGCTTACCTGTGCCATCTTGGACGACGGTTTCCATCATGGCGACGACTTGCTGAGCAGTTTCGGCGTCAAACAAGTCTTGAGGTTGAGGCCGAGGGGGTTGCCAGCGCAGTTGCCCTTGGCGATCGCTGAGTCCTTTAACTACATGAGGACTGACTAATTTGCCGCCATTAGCTAAAGCTGCATGCAGCCGCAAAAGCTGAATAGGCGTGAGGGCAAATCCCTGGCCAAAGGCGGTGGTAGCAGGTTCAATTCGGCTACCAACAAACTGATTGCGCTCTTTCAACTGGCCGGCTGTTTCGGCCGGGAGTTCAATACCCGTGGGCTGATCGATTTTGAGCCGCTGCAGCCAATCAAAATATTGTTCGGGTGCCAGTGCTTCCATTAGATGCACCATGCCAACGTTGCTAGAGTATTTCAGCACTTCCGCCAGCGTTAGCCCGCCCCGTCCCCCTCTGGCACTAAAATCAGCATTTTGAATTGGCCACTCGCCAATTTGGATGCGGCCTTCATCGTAAACGGTAAAACCAGGTTCGACCGCTTTGGAAGCCAGCGCGATCGCTACGTTAATAGGCTTAAAGGTAGAACCTGGCTCATAGCTGTCGCTGACAGCCCAGTTTTTAAAGGCAGCTACCTCCGCTTCGTAATAGCGATTTGGGTCATAGGTGGGTTCGACCGCCATCGCCAGAATCGAGCCATCAAGCGCATCCATTACCAAAACAATGCCGCGTTTGGCGCTGTAGGTCTGCATCTGGCGGCGCAGGCTTAACTGGGCTGCTCGCTGGAGACGGCTATCTAGCGTTAGCTGCAACGTCAACTCATCTCCAGCAAGCAAAGCGGCTAGATCGGAGTCTTGAGCCTTCTCGACGGTAGCTGGGGCTGGCGTTGGTTGGGCAATGAGTAGCTGCTCTTGGAGGCTGTATTCTAGTCCGGCTTGGCCTTTTCCATCAACATCGACGTAACCGACAATTTGAGAAAACAAATCTCCTCGAGGATAAAATCGTCGCAGGTTAGGAATTAGCTCTAGACCGTTGATCCCTTGATTTGCAATCCGCTTAGCGGCTTCTTCCGGGAGCATCTCAGCGACTTTCAGCCCGGTTTCTTGGCTCTCGAATTGTTGCACAAGCTGGGCTGTTGGCTGCTCCAAAAGCGGACTCAGTTCAGTCGCGATCGCCGTTGCAGGCCGATCAAATAAGACCGGATGAGCGTACAGCGTATACTCAATTTGATCAACAGCCAGAGCATTCCCTTGACGGTCGATGATGCGATGACGAGCTTGAATCGGCTGTCGGCGTCTTTGCTGCTGCTGCTGTGCCATTTGCGCCAGCACGGGGCCTTGCATCAGCTGAATGTAGGCCAGTCGGCCTGCAAGGCCGAACATACTCAACATCAGCAAACTCCAAACCAGCAAAGCCCGGAAACGAGGAGAGTAGGAACGGGAGCGCTGCCGAGGTTTAGGTTTTCGGGACGCCGGACGCCGCGATCGCGTCGCGAAGCGAGAACGAGAAGACATAAGGCTCAGCCGTACTAATGGCAACAGTCACAAGAATTTTCAATAGCCCAAAGGTTGCGTCACCAGGGGTTGAGCGGGGACTGTAGCGGCCTCAGGCGTGGCGTTTGCTTCAGGAGCAGCCGGGGGTAGAAAAATCAAACTGTTAGGCTGAGGCAGTTCTAACGCGGCTCCCGGATCTTCTGCCTGCTCGGCTAGGTGCTGCTTAAGCACTTCATTTGCCGTGGTCAACTGCTGCTGGCTGCGGCGTAGCCCTTCTAGGCGTTGCACGCCCGCTTGTACCGACTTATCGACGTAAACCGTACAGCCATACAAAGCCAAAACCGCAATGAGAAGACCGCCTGTAAACAGGGTTGTCCCCCGGTACAGACCCACAAGCAGATGTAACCACAAGGGAACCTTAAAGGGATCGGCGATCGCCGTTGGGGACTTACCTGAAACGGCAGCACCCGATTGCTTGGCGGCCATCATCGGAATGACCCGGCGGCCTCGCCGTCGAGTCAAAGGTTTTTCGATATCACGTTTCAAGGCTGCCGCCATGCATTTCACTCCTTCCAAACAAATTCACCGTCTCTGGGGGGCAAGGCTGAAACTGCCCAGATGCAGCTAGCTTAATCTAAAACCTGCCGTCAACTGGGCAACGACCGCTTTGGGCTTTGGGTCTAGCCTCAGTCAATGGCTAACTGAGATGAGGTAGCCCCTGAGCATCCCAACAAAGTATAGCTGTAGCTGCTGGGTTGAGGTACTTAAATTGCTGAAAGCCTGTCACAGAAAAGCTTTCATTCTGACTTTTACGGTCAGCCTTCTACCTTTGGCCGTATAAGCCAGCGTCAAGATTTCAGGGTTATCGGCTAACCGCTATTTGATTGGGTTAGCCGAACCAGCGACTAACTGAATACCCCAAATTTCGAGATTGGCGACATAGTAACCTGCTGAAGTCGTAACAGCAATAGATCAGCCTCAGCAGGCTGTTACAGATTATTTCAAGCTGAGGAAAGCCTGTTTTCCTCAGCTTGTTTGCCCCTGCTTGCGCCTGACGCTAGCAGGCGGAGTTTGCTATAGCTTGGTGCCGCAATCAGGACAAAAGCTATTGGTTGAGGGGTTTTTGGCATTACAGCTAGAACAGTACACTAGCTCAATAGCCTGCTCTAGCTTGGGCGACGGCTGTAAACCCAGCATTTGAGCATTACTCTTACCGGGGGCAACCATCGGGTAGCAGTTCTCGTCTTTGCGTACCCGCACGTCCATCAAAACAGGGCCAGCCTCAGCCAGCATCGTGGCAATACTGGCTTGTAATTGATCCCGGCTGTGTACCACCATGCCTTTGACACCAAAAGCCTGAGCCAACAGCTCAAAATTAGGCATCCCCACTTCCATATTTGAGCAAGAATAACGCTCACCATAGAAAGCTTGCTGCCATTGCCTCACCATGCCTTGCCAGCCGTTATTGATGATCACAGTTTTAACCGCAATGCCATACTGAGCCAATGTGCCTAGTTCCTGGAGGTTCATTTGAAAGCTGGCATCACCGCTGATACAAATAACGGTCTCATCAGGCAGGGCAACTTTCACGCCCATGGCTGCTGGCATACCATAGCCCATAGTGCCTAGCCCAGCGCTAGAAATCCAGCGACGGGGGCCATTTTTAAGAAACTGAGCCGACCACATCTGGTGCTGACCGACATCTGTGGTGTAGTAGGCTTGGGGGGCTTGCTGGCTCAGGGCAACTATCACCTCTTGGGGTGAAAGCATATCTGAGTAGGTTGGTACAACCAGGGGATAGTCTTGCCGCCAGCGATCGATACGCTGTCGCCAGACTTGAGTTTGCTGGGGATCACCCACAACATTACTTTCTTGCAGGCGTTGTAGCAAATCTTCTAAGACGCTACGAACATCGCCAACGATAGGAACATGGGGTGCTCGGTTTTTACCCACTTCAGCGGGGTCAATATCAATGTGGATAACCTTGGCTCGCGAAGCAAATTCGTCTAATTTACCCGTAACGCGATCGTCAAAGCGGGCACCTACAGCAATCAGCAGATCACATTCGCTGACGGCAAAATTAGCGTAGGCCGTGCCGTGCATGCCCAACATACCCACAGCAAGAGGATGATGTTCGTCGAACGCCCCTTTGCCCATCAGGGTTGTGGTTACTGGAATTTGAAAATACTCAGCTAAGGCTTTAACTTCGGCATGGGCTCCTGCTGTAATAGCTCCTCCACCTACATAAAGCAAAGGTCGTTCCGACCGTTTTAACAACTCAATTGCGTGGTTGAGCTGGCGGGGATTGCCTTTGACGGTAGGTTTATAGCCAGGGAGCTTGACGGAGCGAGGTTCGACGGGTAAATAGTCAAATTCTTCTAGGCCAACGTCTTTAGGAACGTCGATGAGCACTGGGCCAGGACGTCCGGTTTGGGCAATGTAGAAAGCCTCCGCGACGACTTTAGCCATCTCTTGGGGATCGCGAACGACATAGGAGTGCTTGACAATCGGCAGGGTGATACCAAAAATATCGGTTTCCTGAAATGCATCGCTGCCGATCGCATTACGGGGGACTTGTCCTGTAATCACCACCATTGGAATTGAGTCCATCTGGGCGGTGGCAATGCCCGTGACAAGGTTGGTAGCTCCTGGGCCAGAAGTCGCAAAACAGACCCCTACTTTCCCGGTTGCTCTGGAGTAACCATCAGCGGCGTGGGATGCCCCTTGCTCGTGGCGGACTAGAATATGTTTGACTTGTCCGGCGGCTTCAGCCTGATAGAGGGCATCGTAAATTGGCAGAATAGCCCCACCGGGGTATCCAAAGATATGCTCTACACCATGTCGCACGAGGCTGTCGATGAGCGCGCATGCACCCGTTACCCGTTTGGGCGCAACTTTATGCTGAACTTGCACAGGAGATATCATTACACTGTTGCCGAACTCTTAGGGATAACTTTTAACTGTACTATCTAAGCGGTGCGAATACCTACAAACGGATATTCGTCAGTCCTTATCCTATCTTTTCCCTCTGGCTTCTGCAGGGGTGACAGGCAATAAATTCAAGTTTTCGAGTGGGGGCGGCAGCGGACACAAGCCGCAGTTAGACTGGCTTGAGCGGATGGCGGCTCAAGGGGCTGCGGAGCCAAAATGTTAGCAATCCTACAAAATTTAAAGTTTAGTGATGGCGATCGCTTGATAGCTAGCTTGCTGCTGCTGGGTCGGGGCTGTGCTGCTGCAGGAGCGTGGTTAGGAAAGTTGCGGCTGTGGTGGGGAATTTTGCCTGGGCGCTTTTTGAGGCTGGCTCAATCTGCCAACCTGTAACTTGAGTGGGCGATCGCCAAAGCGAATGATGGCTCACGGCTGGATCGGCATAAAAGCGACTACGACCTGCTCCTAGCAGAGCCGAACTCCAGTGAGTGTAATAGTCGTGGCTCAGACGATAAATAGGAAACTCCCCGGCTAACGGTACGCCCCAACCGTCTACAGCGATCAGCGCTCGTACGGACTGCCCCCGATGATAATGCCAAGCTTGAGCCGCCCCCATCGCCCCAACAACACCGGCACTAAAAGCCAAAAAAATTAGATCGCTTTGGCGGGGGGTTTCAATCTGCTGCTGTAAAAATTCCAGAATCAAAAAAGGTGAAAACGCCCAATACTCGGCTTGTGGAAAGGTCAGTATCCGCAGATTAAGCTTGGGCAAGAGAAGATCGATTTCGGTGAGTAAGCTCTGGGTCAAGCGGGGGGAATGCATGCCGGGACAAACAACCAGGCAAGTTTGAGATAAGGTTTGAACCATCCCGTTGAAACTCAAGACAACAAATTGCACAAAAAACTTACGATCAAGGAAAACTGCACTTTTCTCGTTCGGTTCTACTCATACCTTTATTTTGGCCTTACCAGTAATCTTGTTGTAGAGCGGGTGTTTCTGAGTTCTAGCAATAAGAGCCTGATTGGTTGAGATCTGGCTTTAGGAGCTTAGCAGCGCCTCCGGTGAAGCAGGGGGAGAGTTTGTGAGCCACCGTTTTCTTTCAACCTTAAGTGATCTTGTGGCACTGGATGAGCTAGCCTCACCGTTGACGGCTGATGCTACGCAGCCCATGCCATCTTCTAGGGCGGCGACTTCTCAACGGCAAACCTCATCAGATAGACAGCTCGGATTGCAGGCGGAAGCTGAGTGGCAAGGGGCGATCGCCGCTGTCAATCAATTGTTGCAAACAGTTGTAGCCGATGCCGAAGGTAGCCCTATCACTGAGGCTGATGGTAGTCGGCCACTGGCGGGTCTGGTTCTTTCTGGGCCTTTACCAGTAATCGAGCGACCAGATTTAACTTCACAGTTTTCTACCTGGATTTTTAACGCTCAATTGCTCAGTCCTTTGGGCTGGCCGCCCCAGCTACTACCTGCCGATTTCAACCGTCTGCCTGCAGCCAACACGTCTCAGATGTTGCCGCTGCTACCGGGAGATCCCCTCGGACAAGAGCGATTTTGTCTGGTGTTGACGGCTCGTTTTAGCCTGATTCTGGTACTCGGCCAGACGGCTTCTGGTTTACCTAAGTTTCGTTTTTCTTTCACGCCAGATATTGTTGAGCAGGCTTATCAGCTATTGCGATCGCGAGTGCTGATCGCTCAGCCCTATTATTTAGAGCGCTTAAACGTTTTAACCGACAGATTTCCGGCAGTTGAACCTAGCTATCAGCTAGTGACTCACTTTAGCCGCTATTTGCTAACGCATCAGTCTGAGGCTCGCTTGACTCATTTGCTTCAGGGCGGAACGGCGATCGCGGCTGACCCGGAATTGAACGGTCACGCTGCCATCGCTAGCCGCACACCGATGCCTTCGGCGGACGTTTCGGCGGCGACGATGTCGGTGTCGTTTATGCCAACCACCCCACTGCCTGAGCCAGAATCGGCGGATTGTTCGGCTGCGCTTAGCTCAGATGCTGAGTTACTGCAGGCAATGGCACACGAAATTCGGACGCCGTTGACGACAATTCGGACGCTCGTGCGATCGCTATTAAGGCGTTCTAATCTAGAGGCCAATGTCGCTAAGCGTTTGCGATCGATCGATCGCGAGTGTACGCAGCAAATCGATCGCTTTAATCTGATTTTTAAGGCGGTTGAGTTAGAAACCGAAGCGAGCAAACAACCCAAGTCGCCACTAACGCCAATCGCCCTTTCGCAAATTTTTCAAGAGTCTATTCCTGATTGGCAACAACAAGCTAGCCGTCGCAACCTGACGTTAGAAGTGTTGCTGCCGCCCAAGCTGCCTATGGTCGCCAGTGATCCAACCATGCTCAAGCAAGTGCTAACTGGGCTGGTAGAGCGATTTACTAACAGCTTGCCCTGCGATAGTCACCTACAGCTTTGTGTGATGCTAGCGGGGCATCAGCTAAAGCTACAGTTTCAGTCTACGGGGCAGAGCGAAGCGGCAAGTTCAGTCAATGGTTGCTCAAAGGAGAAGGCCGCCGCCGCTTCACCGCTCAAGTCGTTAGGGCAGTTGTTAATGTTTCAGCCCGAAACGGGGGGCTTAACGCTGAATCTGGATGCTACTAAGAATTTGTTTCAAGCGCTAGGGGGCAAACTCATTGTCCGCCAGCGCCCGCAGCAAGGTGAAGTGGTTACGGTCTTTTTGCCGCTGGAAAGCCCGGTGAAAATTTAAGCACAGACTGGCTATGGTTGGGGCGAAGCGGCAAAACTATTCATCGCTTTGCTGAGCTGCTAACGCGATCGCTTGCGGATAAATGCGATGTTCTTGCTGCTGAATTCGCGCCTGCAGCGTTGGCGCTGTATCGTTCGGCCAAACGGGGACAGCCGCCTGCATGATAATGGGGCCACTGTCTACAGCTAGTTCAACGATGTGAACTGTACAGCCTGAAATTTTTACGCCAGCTTTTAACGCTTGTTCCACCGCTCGCAGGCCGGGAAAACTGGGCAGCAAACTGGGATGAATGTTTAAAATTCGCTGTGGAAAAGCCGCAATCAAAACCTGTGTGACTCGGCGCATCCAGCCCGCCATAATCACCCAGTCCACCTCAGCCTGTAGCAACGTCTGAATAATGGCGGCATCTAGCAGTTCGCGGTTGGGAAAGGCGCGATGATCAAGCAAAACAGCAGGAATTCCCAATTGCTCAGCCCGCTGAGCGACCCTGGCCTCTGGCTGATTATAGATTAAAACTGCAATACTGGCGTTGAGCTGTCCGGCGGCGATCGCGTTGGCAATTGCGGCTAAATTGCTACCATTGCCCGAAGCCATAAGGCCCAGACGAAGGGGTTGAGCTTGGGCTGCTGGCCACTCCACCTGTGGCGAAATAATCGAAAGTTCTGCACCGAATTCGAGTTCATCTGGGGACATGGCATCAGCTTTGGCAACGCTTATTGATTTTCTCAGGCTTTGACATGATTAGCGGCTCTGGCATTCAAGTTTTTGCCGTCCGGTGGTAACTGTTCTCTGGTTCAAGGTCATGGCCAAAGGCAGCGGGCGGAGGGCAGCGGGCAGAAGGAAAAATTTTTGGGTAGCGGCTTGCAGTCAGTGAAGTGGCTTAAGGCTTGTGGCTACCGCTATAAACGCTGAGGAGAGGGTTTCACAACTGAGTGTTTAAGTTATAGAGTTTGAGAATATTGCTAAACCGTTAGCTTTGCAGCGGCTATATGACCTTAAAGTCTCGTTGGCTCAGTCAAGAAGCTACAGCAGCTTGGCTGCTGTTAACCCCAGCTTTGGTTTTGTTGGGCGTTTTTGTGCTCTGGCCCATTGCTTATTTGGTTTATCTCAGCTTTACGACGGGTAGTTTTACGCGATCGGGAATTCACTGGCAGGGTTGGCAAAACTATCAGCGGTTGCTGATGGATCCAGACTTTTGGCAGGTTTTGGCTAATACTCTTTACTTCGCGATCGCTACTGTAATTCCGAGCTTGGTTTTGCCGCTAGGGCTAGCTGTATTGCTCAATCGGGTTGTCGCTTTGAAGGGCTGGTTGCGTACTGCTTACTTTATTCCTTCTATTACGTCTTTAGTGGCAGTAGGTTTGGGCTTTCGCTGGTTGTTTCAGCCTGACGGGCCAGTCAATGATTTACTTCTGAGTTTAGGCGCTACGGCTATTCCCTGGTTGAGCAGCCCCGTTTGGGCAATGCCCGTTTTGATTTTGCTCAGTATTTGGAAACAGATTGGCTTTAATCTGGTGGTTTTTATCGCTGGCCTACAGGCAATTCCACTGACGCGATACGAAGCGGCGGCGTTAGATGGGGCAGGGGCTTGGCAAAAATTTTGGCACATTACGCTGCCGGGATTGCAACCCACGCTGGTGTTTGCCACGGTGACGACTCTCATTTTTACGCTGCGTAGTTTTGAGCAGGTTTACGTGGTGACGGGGGGCGGGCCGCTCAATTCAACCAACGTTTTGGTTTATTACATTTATGAGCAGGCTTTTGCTCAATTTGATTTTGGCTATGCGGCGGCGGCAGCGACGCTGTTGCTGCTAATGGCTTTACTTTTGGTCTATATTCAGTTGCGCACTTGGGATAAAGAAACTTCATAATTTCTCGCCCGAACTGGTCATTTTTGCGGATAGTCGGGAATAGTGAATTTACAGCCATGGTTAGTGGCACCGCTGTTGCGCCTAAGGGGCGCAAATGGTTCGAAACTTTATCTTTAACTAAAAGTTGGCTTTAATTCGCTGCTTATGAGCCCTCAACAACCCTCTCAGGTGGTCACCGATAGCTCAAGAGATGGGCGAGTTCTGTCTCAGCCTCTAGCGGCGGTGAACGATGAATGTCCAGAAGCAGAAAAGCTCTTGGGGGCGATCGCGCGGCAAGCGCTTGCACAAGAGAGTATTGAGGATTTTTTACAAAGCATCGCTGCCATTTTACGAACTCAGTTAGCCGTCGATCGGGTTTTAATTTATCCTTACGATCGCGCTCAGCGCAGTTCGGCGATCGCAGAGGCGACTATTGCTGAACTTTCGCAATTTCAGCTATTTTCTTTGACGGAACTGGGGCTAGAGGTAGCGGCTCAGAGCGCTTGGCAGCACCAAAGCAGCCAGATGATTCAACACGAGCCAGATAAACGCGTCTCTGCGCAGCCATCTCGCTTGCAGGCTAGCTTTGTCATACCGCTACAGGTGGCTTTGCAGCCTTGGGGAGTCATTGTTTTACAAACTCACAACCCAGCTTTATTGCAAAGCGATTTTGCATCCCGGCTAGACCCTTTGGCGATCGCCATTAGCCAAATTTTGCAACGCTTACAGGCTCACTACCAGCTACAGGTTCACAACCAAGCCTTAGCGGCTGAGGTACAGCAACGTACCGCCCAGCTTCAGACTGTATTAGATTTTGAAGCAACGCTCAAACGCATTACCGATCGCGTACGCGACAGCCTAGACGAAAAGCAAATTTTACAAAATGCGGTCAAAGAACTCACAGAGGCTTTGGGCATCAAAGGCTCTAACACTGCCTTGTATGACCTAGAGCAAGGTACCTCAACCATCTATTACGAGTACACCACGTCTCTGTCGTCTTCTCAGGGACGGGTTTCGCAGATGGAAGCTTTTCCTGAGGTTTACCATCAGTTGTTAGAAGGCCAGTATTTTCAATTTTGCTCTATTATCCCTAACCCAGTGCGGGGGCGGGTAGCCATGTTTGCCTGTCCCATTTTGGACGATCGCGGCGTTCTCGGCGATCTCTGGCTGATCAACGACAAAGGCTATGGCTTTAATGAAGTTGATATTCGTCTGGTGCAACAGGTTGCTAACCAGTGTGCGATCGCCATCCGTCAGGCTCGTCTTTACCAGGCAGCTCAATCGCAGGTAGAAGAATTAGAGCGCTTAAACACGCTCAAAGATGATTTTTTAAGTACCGTTTCCCACGAGCTACGCACCCCCGTTACCAGTATGCGAGTGGCGCTACAGCTCTTGGGTGTAACGCTTAATCAGGAGTTTGACCTCGATAGCGAACTGCAAAAATCTAAGGCTGAACAGGGGCGCATTGCCCGCTACTACCAAATTTTGCAAGAAGAATGCGAACGTGAAATTAGCCTAATCAACGACCTGCTAGATCTACAGCGGCTTGATGTCGGCAATCATCCCATTCACCCTCGCCCTATTCAGCTTCAGCACTGGCTACCTCGAATTGTCAATGGCTTTCAAGCGCGAGTCAAAAGCCGACAGCAGCAGTTGGAACTCCAAGTGCCTGAGTCTTTACAAAAAATCGTCTCTGACGAAGCTAGCCTAGAGCGCATTGTGGCAGAACTACTCAACAATGCCTGTAAATATACGCCCCCCGGTGGCAACATTTGTCTGGCTGTTAAACGCTCTAGCGATGACCAGATCCAGTTTTGTATTACCAATACGGGCATTGAGATTCCTGCCGACGAAATGCCGCGCATTTTTGATAAGTTTTATCGGGTTCCCAGTGCTGATCCGTGGAAGCAGGGGGGCACTGGTTTGGGGCTAGCGCTGGTTCAAAAACTGCTGATGCACTTGCAGGGCGATATTCAGGTTACCAGCGGCCAAAATCAAACCTGTTTTACGTTTGACTTGCCTGTGGCTTTGCGTAACTTTGGCTAGCAGGGGTGGATTTGGCGAAGCGATCGCTACTATAGAGACAACAGTTTTGTTGTTGCGCTTTATCGGTTTAGCCCATGACATCTGAGCAAGTTGCGGCCCCCGTCTATCAAGGCCAGTTCGGTACTTTTTCAATTACCGCTGCCGATCGGCAAGAGGTGAAGGTCTATCGCGGCGGATTGGCGATCGCAGCGCTTTGTTTAGCGATTGGTAGCGCTCTGGTGGGATGGCAGGGCAGCCAGCCTTGGGTGTTGCAAACGTTAACGGTGCTTTATGCGGGCTTCTGGCTGGCATTAGGTGTTAGCCTGATGAAAATTCACATTTACCTGAAGCCTTTACATCAGTTGCTAAAACTGTTTTGGCTAATGGGTGGGGTGGCGTCTCTAGCGTTGGCAATCATCTATCCGACGCCCTTGTTACTGACGCTCTATCAGCAACCGCTAACCTTGCTGGGGGCTGGTTTCACCTTTGCCGCGCTCACAGGCATCTTTTTTAAGGAAGCGTTTTGCTTTGGGCGGCTAGAAACGCAGCTACTGACGCCGATTGTACCCACGCTGCTGCTGGGTCATTTACTGGGCTGGTTGCCTCCCCTCTGGGAAGGGTGGCTGCTGGCAGCGTGGGCGAGCTTGTTTTTAATTTTTGCTGGTCGTAAAGCTGTACAGGCGATCCCGGACGATATTGGCGATAAAAGCGTGTTTGCTTATCTACAGCAGCAAGCGGCTCAGTAACTTTGATGATTGGGTTAGTCTGGGTGGTGGTTGGGGGAGGGGGGCTGCTGGCGATCGCCGCGATCGCTTTGGCTGGGATGCACCTACCGCGCTTTTTGGCCGTGACCCGGCCTTTGGCTGCCGACATTTTGGTGGTAGAAGGTTGGATTCCAGACCAGGCGGTTAAAGGGGTAATTTCTGAAGTTTTACAGCGACGCTATCGAAAAATTGTGGTGATTGGCCCTCCCCTGTGGAAAGGCTTTTACCTATCGCAGTACAAAACCTATGCCGAACTGACCGCAGCAACGCTCATTAGTTTGGGCATTTCGCCAGATTTGGTACAAGCTGTTCCCTGTCCAGCCGTTGAGTCTTTTCGCACCTATACAGCGGCTTGCCACCTTTACCGCTGGCTGCAACAGGTGACTCCAGCGATAAAAGCGATCAACCTCTACACCTATGACTGTCACGCACGCCGCAGTTGGCTAGTGTTTAAGCGGGTTTGTGCGCCTCAGATCAAGGTGGGCATTATTGCGGCACCCGCGCTCAATTACAATCCTCGGCGCTGGTGGCAAACCAGTGTGGGTTGTCGGCAGGTTGCGACCGAAGCGATCGCTTATGGCCATACTCGGTTTTTTAACTGGCGGGCCTAAAGGCGGCGGCCATATCCTATTGATGTCCTGGTTGGGGGCTGGGGAATAGTAAAGCCAGCGTTCTCGGCTAGGGTAGCATCGTGGTAGACGAAAAGGCGTATTGGTTGGCTTGGTCAGGCATTAGCGGTATTGGCCCTGTCTTGCTGAAGCGCATCTATGAGCAGTTTGGCAGTTTAAAAACGGCTTGGACAGCCCCGTCAGAAACGCTCCAGCAGGTTGAAGGCATTGGTCGGCAATTAGCAGAAACCATTCTCAAAAGCCGCTCCCAGTCTGAGCCGGAAGCGTTACTCAGCCAGCACCTAGAGCGAGGGGAAACGTTTATCACCCCAACGGATGCCGACTATCCTAGTTTGCTGTTTGAAATTGCCGATCCGCCCCCTGTTTTATATTACCGGGGTCAATTGCAAGCTGCGATCGCTCAACTATCCGGCTTGCCTGTTGGCCTCGTGGGTACCCGTAGCCCTTCAGACTACGGCAAACGCTGGACGCGCAAACTCACTCAGGGGCTGGTACAGCAGGGTTGCGTGATTATTTCGGGCTTGGCGGATGGCATTGATGCGGTGGCTCATCAGCAATGCTTGGCTCAGCAGGGGCTAACGATTGCTGTTCTGGGTACTGGGGTAGATGTGGTCTACCCGTTGGCTAATCGTCGGCTTTATGAACAAATTGCCGCTGAGGGACTATTGCTGAGCGAATATCCGCTGGGCACCGCGCCTAGCCGTAGCCACTTTCCGCAGCGTAATCGCATTATTGCTGGACTTAGCCGAGCAATTATTGTGACTGAAGCACCCCAGCGATCGGGGGCTTTGATTACGGCTCGGCTGGCCAATGAGTATGGTCGGGATGTTTATGTATTGCCCTGTTCACTCGATAACTCGCGGGGTTTAGGCTGCTTAGCACTCATTAACCAGGGAGGCCAGCCCATCTTAAGCGTGGACATGCTATTAACCCAACTGGGTAAAATGCCGCCAATGCCGACGGCTGCACCTAGCAAACCGCTTCCTGAGCTAGAGCCAACCCTAGCTCAGGTGATGGCAAGCGTGACCGATGAACCCTTAGCCCTCGACAAAATTGTGCAAAAAGCCGGGTTGGCGACGGGAGCCGTTTTGAGCGCATTGATGCAGCTAGAACTGCTAGAGCTTGTCAGCCAACTGCCGGGTATGCACTATCAGCGACGGCTTTAGCAACAGGTTTCTTCGCTATCGCGGAGCTGACTGCCACTGCCGCTGACAAAAAACTCAACCCGTAAACTACCAAACTCTAGCAGGTCGCCATGGTGTAGCGGTCGCCGTTCTAAAGAGTTGAGCCGCCGACGGTTGAGCCAGGTGCCGCGATCGCTGCCGACATCAGTGAGATAAAAGCCGCTGCTATAGGAAAACCCAATGACCGCATGGCAGCGAGAAACCTCAAGGTGATCAATGGTGACCGCACAACTTGAACTACTCCCCAGCAGCCAGTTAGAACTTTTGGGGAGTACCTTAATGGTTTGATCGGGATTGAGGTTGGTGACTAAAAAAGCCGATTGCTGAACAATAATACCTTGGATATAAAGTGTAGTGAGCTGACAGGCGGTTGGGGCTGAGAGAATGGGGTCAATAATAGCGTTGACCTGATCAAAGTCATAATTGCAGTTGTGAAAAAGCGCATCCAATAAAATGGGGTCTTGTTGACCGGAAGCGGGATCTTGAAGGGATAAATGATGAGCCGATTGACGGCTAGAACCTGATGGATAGCGAGGTGACATAGTGTTTGGTAAAGACATGACACAGCTAGCAAGGCCATCTCAAAATCAACAAGCGCAATCATTTGAGACAGCCATCAGCACCCCGTTAACCTCCAGGCCATAATGCTAAGCTACAGCCGTCTAGGTCAGTCATCAAAAATTATTGTGCCTGGTTCAATAAATCTATTGCTGGCACGATAGATTTTGAGGATTGAACTAGAGTCGCGATCGCTTTTGATTCAGGCGGGAGCTGACCAAACGGCCAGCTAACTAACTTGAATGAGACAGCGTCGCTTATCTGTCAGCTATTGAGCTGGAGTTATCATTCATTAAACGGGTGTTTTTCAGCTATTGCAATCCGAGTTTCGCGCGACTTTATAAAAGCTTTACGTAAACCTAGAATTGCAAAAACGGGGTTAATTTTAGAGTTTGAAGAAACAATTTTTTGAGTAGCTCTCCTCGCCAAAGAGCGAAAATTATTATCAGAAAGTTGTGGCTTAAAGCTTCCGTATTTACAACCAACTTGTTTAACCAATACGGAAAGCATCAGCCCGATTAAGGGGGACAAAAATTTATATTTGCTCCGTAGATATACCGATAGTATCGGTTTGAGAAACGACTCTATCTTTAAGGAAATTTGTTTTGCCGACTGTTGCTGCTCGTGCCCAACCGCCTTTAGCGTTCATTCCGCCTCAATTCAACCCAGTTGTTTTACAGAGCCTTCGATATGTGATGCCCTGGTGGATACGCTGGCGTACCCACCTTGCTCAGATTCAGGCTGAGGATGTAGAGAGGCTAGTGAGTGCGTATCAGCAGTTTCAGGCGGGGCAAACGCGGGTTTTGATCGCTTTTCGTCATCCCAGCCCGGACGATGCCTTTTGTCTGGCGTATTTGCTCTGGTATCTGTTGCCCCAAAAAGCCCGTCGGCTCAAAGGGGCGATCGCGGGGACACCTCATATTCACTTTATTTACGATCGCGGTATTCCGCTGTGGGCAGGGCAGTGGTTGGGCTGGCTTTACTCCCGCTTGGGCGGTACCCCCATTCAGCGGGGCAAAGTGGACATTATGGGGCTGCGTTCAGCTCGACAACTATTTGTCAACGGCCAGTTTCCGCTGGCGGCTGCCCCAGAAGGCGCTAACAACGGCCACAGCGAAGTGGTTAGCCCCTTAGAACCTGGAATCGCCCAGTTGGGCTTTTGGTGTGTCGAAGATTTGCGTAAAGCTCAACGGGAGCAAGCGGTGATGATTTTGCCATTGGGCATTCAGTACCACTATGTGCAGCCGCCGTGGCAGGCCGTGGCCCAGTTGTTAACCCAGTTAGAAGCTGAAAGTGGTTTGAGTCATGCTATAGAAGCTGGACAAATGCAGCGGCTCGCCGCGCCGTTGCGAGAGCGCTACCCTCTACCGGAAGTAGCAACAGCGCTCTATGCGCGATTGTTACGCCTAGGTGAACATTTGCTCTCTCAAATGGAAAACTACTACCGTGAGTTTTACCATGTAGCCCTTTCTCCTCTGGAAGCAACGGCGGATGACTTTAATACTCACCTTGCCCAGCGTCTCGATCGGCTATTGTCAGCCGCGTTAGCGGTAGCAGAAGCTTACTTTAAGGTAACGCCTCAAGGCAGCGTGATTGATCGCTGTCGTCGTATAGAGCAGGCCGGATGGGACTGGATTTATCGCGATGAGCTGCAAGCAGATAAAGCGGTGTCGGCTGTGGAGCGAGGGTTGGCTGATCGGATTGCTGAAGAAGCCAGTCTGCGAATGTGGCATATGCGTTTAGTGGAAAGTTTTGTGGCTGTAACGGGGCGCTATGTTTTAGAAAAGCCGACCGTTGAGCGCTTTGCTGAAACTGTGCTGCTGCTGCGAGATACGGTTGCTCGCATTCAAGGTCGCAATCCTTTCCCTCGGCCTCAACTAGGGCGGCAAAGGGTACAAATGCGGCTGGGTGAACCGCTTTTTGTCAGCGATCGCGCTACTGCCTATCGCCAAAATCGACGGCAGGCGGTGGCCGATTTAACGGCTGATTTGCAAGCGGCCTTAGAACGCCTGATCTTGCCTTAGGGCTTCAACTTTGGGTGACAATGAGGACAGTTCTTCCTCAAACCTATGCTGACGGCGAGTAAATTTAAGCAAACTTCATCTAAACCCTCACTTCAGCCAGCGTTGCTGGATCGACTGTCGCTAGCTTTTTTGGGCTTTGGCCTTGTGGCACGGCTGGTACAGTATGCGGCTAACCGTTCACTTTGGTTTGATGAGGCCAGTCTGGCGATTAATCTGGTCAATCGCTCTTATGGGGAACTGCTCAAGCAGCTCGATCATGGTCAGGCAGCTCCGCCGCTGTTTCTTTGGGGCGAAAAGCTGGCAATTCAGCTATTGGGCAATCACGAATATGCGCTCAGACTGCTACCGCTGCTGGCGGGCATTCTTTCGCTAGGGCTGTTTTACCACTTGGCCAAACAGTTGACGACGGGCATCACTACGCCCATTGCGATCGCTCTATTTGCCTGTTTGGAGTACACCGTTTATTACGCGGGTGAAGTGAAGCCCTACATGAGCGATTTAACGATCGCCTTATGGTTGTTTTTGCTGCTAATGCCGCTACATTGTCTTTACCTAAGCAGGAAAAAACGTATCTGGCTAAGTGTAGTTGGGGCGGTTTGCATTTGGGCTTCGTTTCCGTGCATTTTTGTGCTGGCGGCTGTAGAGCTAATCAATTTGCTCAAGCTGCGGCTGTGGCAGCGATCGCGGCTTGAGCTTCAGACCTGGCTATTGGCTCGCTTACCGATGTATGGGGTGTGGCTGACTAGCTTTGGGGTGTTATATACCTTGGTGATTCGGCAAGCCCTTGATAATGAAGGGCTGGTTGCTAGCTGGGCAGTGCGTTATCCCGATTCCTGGTTTGATGTTGTTTGGCTGCTGGATGCGCTGGGTCAGTTTTTCTACCGACCGCTAGGCTTTTTGGGCTTTACCGATGCGATCGCGGCGGTTGTGTTTATTTGTGGCTGTGTTTATCTCTATCGGCGCGATCGATGGCAACTGGCTTTGTTGAATGCGCCTCTGCTGGTTACGTTGATTGCCAGCTATTTTCACAAATACCCCTTTCGAGGACGACTGATTTTGTTTTTGGCTCCGTTTGCCCTGTTGATTGTGGCTGAAGGGTTGACGGTTTGTATGCACCAGTTAACTCAGCAGCGACGCTATCGAATGGCTTTGAGTGCAGTGGCTTTGATTGCGCTGCTGGTTTTTCCGGTCGGACGGATGAGCCTAAATATAGTTAAGCCTGAACGCTTTTTGTTTGACCATGTCCGCCCTGTGCTGGACTATATTCAAACCAACTGGCAGGCGGGCGATCGCCTCTATGTTTTGCCGGGGCCGCTACAGCAATTTTTGTATTATCGCCAGCGCTATGACTTCCCACCTGAGGCGACGCTGCTCAGTCCTCATCCGGTGCCTAGTAACCGCAGGCTAACGGCTGCAGAACTGCTGAGTTATCGTCAGGATTTAGCTCAGTTTAAAGATCAACCCCGCGTTTGGCTGCTCATGGCGCGTAAGCGGCCTCAGGTTGAAACGGCGCTTTTAGCCGAGTTAAAACAGTGGGGCCAGCCCTTAGACGTGGTAAAGCAACCGTTAGCTGTAGGACTGCTTCTAGATCTGAGCCAGTCTCACCCGTTTGATTCGGTGAGTTTGACAACAGCCACGCCATTAGCCAACGCTGGTTTGTCAGCAGAATCAGGCGCAGCGAAGCCTCGCTAAAGGCAGCGGCCAGAAAGAGGGTTTGCTATCAGGAACTGACAGCTATTTGCATGTCTCAACGCTTGTGGCTGCGGCTATAGAAGGCAAAATCAAAGGTTTGCTACAGAGGGCTGGCTACAAGTCACCCAGCAAAACCGCGATCGCTTTTTGGGCGATCGCGGTCAAATACGATGGGTAATCAAAACCCAAAGCTGAAGCGTCTAGCTAATTTATACCGTCGCCATTTGGCCTTCGGTTGGCCCAGAGATAGCCTTCCAAGCCGGCAGACCCCCTTTGATGCGAGCCACACTCGAAAAGCCTGCGGCGGCTAAGTCGCTGGCGGCTTGCCCAGTTTCTTCATCAGACTCACCGTAAACATAGATATCACGGTTGCTTTCGAGGGCGGACTGAGCCTCAGAAGCTAGGTCTGACATAGACATGGGGATAGCCCCGGTAATGCGCTCTTGGTTGTAGGCTTGGCGATCGCGTACGTCAATAATGGTTAAACCAGGCTCACCCCAATCTAAACGCTGCTTCAAGTCAGAAGCGGTGGCTTCTGGCTGCATTGGCGGCGGTGAAGGCAAAGGTGCTGTAACCGTTTCTTTTACCTGCTCTACAACCGCTTGCTCACGCTGATCGGCCTTGTCTAGGATGTTTGGGTCTGGGTTATTTTCCATAATGGATAAATCTATTGCTTCGTAAACTATCAGTAGAAATCTTAAAAAAGTAACTGCACTTTCTCATCCACCCATAGATACACTTTGCCAGCAACAGCCAAAACCACAAGTCAGACACAGGTGGCTTGGGTTTGATTTAGCTAAAGCTGACAACCCTGCCTTGGCTTAACCTTTTTAGGTAGAAAAATAATGGGTTTTAGCTAATACTGGCTGGCTCAAACAAAGCTGATGACAAGGTAAAATAAAGCGGCTGTTTGAAGAGAATAGCCAACAAAAATCTGTCTACGGCTTAACCTTGAATCGTCAGGTTGAAAGGAGGCGGGTAGGCAATATTTTGCTGGCTGAAGAGGGCTTTAGCCCGTTTGATCAAATCGGTTCGATAGTGGATTTCATCCCGAATATCCATTGGATACGCTTCTAAGCTGAACTGAGTTGATTCTGGATTTTCAACCAGTTCAACTGAAACGGGAAATCGCAGATCAGTATACTTGCTGGTCTGAGCTACTCGGCTCAAAATATGCATCACCTGATCTACATCAACTTGATGGCTTAAATAAAAATCAACCGTAACCAGCGCTTCGAGTTTGCCGCGATTGGCATTAATGACTGGCTGCGTCCAAACCTGATTGTGGGGAATAGTGACATCTCGATCCTCTAGCGTTCGCAGGCGGATACCGCGCAACCCATAGCGGGTGACTTCACCATATTGATCCCCAATTTGAATGCGATCGCCCACTTGATAAGGCCGCTCAAACAGCGAAATCAAACCAGCGCTGACAGAGCTGGCATAGTCTCGAAAAGCAAAGCCTAGCCCTAGAAATAGAAAAGCCGTTAGTGCTAATAAGTTACTGGGAGAAAGCTGCAAAAACCGACTCAGCAACAAAACAACAGCCCCTAAAAAGACAAGCGCTCGACAAAAAGGTAACGACTGCTTGATGCTAAGCCGAAACTGAAGCGGCACATGCTCAGAGAGCCAGTTAATCACTCTATCTAAAATCAAGAAAGCGAGATAGGTGATGCCTAAAATTAAGATCCCTTGGAAAAGTTTATCTAGGGTAATTTTTTGGACTAACGCCTTAATTTGATCGGCTGATTCGAGCAGTTCTTCAAACATGGGCTAATTAGTCAACTATAAAATTATTGCGTCTGAGATCAGCTCGTAGCGGCAAATAGTAAGCTGGATTGAGCTGATAATTTGAACCTGCGATCGCAATGAGATCTTGTCGCCGCAGCGGCAACGTTTGGTTGGTGACTTTGCCAATGCGATCGCCTAAGGTTCGTGCCAAGTGCGCCAAGCTCATCGAACGATGTAGCGTCAGAGAAAATAGCAGGTAGCGATCGTCAGCCGTTAAGGTGGGTAGCTCGGTGAAAGCCAGCTTTTTCAAAATGACTGAGGCTTCATCTTCCTGCGGCGAACCGTCCAGGGTGGCGGATGCCTCCTGGTAGCAGAGCGAACGTAACCAGAGAGCCGCAGCTACCTGGCTAATGCCACCAGCAGCCGTGGCGAGAGCGGCAAAGTATTGTTCTTCGGTTTCAGAAGCCCATAGCTGTGGCTGTTCTGACGATGTGGGAGCCGCTTTGGAAGCTGTCTGGGTTTGCTCAACGGTAGCAAAGGTATGCTCGACGGTGGCTTCTAACGGAGAAAGCCATTGCTTAACCGCTAAGCCATCCATCATGGGTAGAGTGAACGTCTGCTGAAAATAGGCTCGGATGTGACAAACACTGTCTAAATATTGCCAAGCCCATTGGTTGCAGCTTAAAACCCAAAAATGACGGCGATCGCCCGCGATGGCTTCTCGCAGATAATCGATCGCAGCTAGACCATCGGCACAACGCAAAAAACACTGATCTAAACTGGGCATCACGACCACCTGAGGCTGACCCTCGTCGGCTGATATAGTTTCGATTGCCTGGGCAAGCTTATCGGCAATGTCGGTGTAGGTGGAGGGGCGCTGGTTCCAGTCGGCGAACAAAGCCACCGGAGACCACGCCGCTTGATCTAAAACCCAGCGCTGATATTTTTCTAACGGTTCTGTAGGGTCAGCAAGAATGACCAGGTGATTGTGATTTTGCGGATCCGACCGCCATTTTTGCAGAGCAGTTTCTAGCTGCGATCGCAACTGTTCTTGATGCGGTTGGGGTAAAGGTAAATCAGCGATCGCTAAAGCAAATTTTGTTGCGATCGCGGTGGGTAAAGACCCTGGCGACAACTTAGACGCGGTTGTCTTAACTTCCCCTGCTTTAGCGTTAAAAGTGGTAGCAGCAAGCCAGCTACGAACAAATTTAGCTAGACGTTTCATAAACTATCAGCCTTGGAAATCAGCTTCTGCACAAAGGCTGACCCTGCCCTTAACTTGACAAACTACAGTCCGGAAAACGTCCGCGTTTGCAAGCGGTAACAATGGTATTACGGCATTCTAAAAGGCTGGCTCCTGTCCGCTCAGCGACCTCATGCAAACTAATGACCGGGTACTGAGATTCCGGCGCTTGTAAATACAGCTCAAAAGCCGCTTCTAAAATATGAAAGTTAAAAGATTCAGTCTGCAAAGTTTTTGCAACCAGGCCAAGCATGACTTACCTCACGGGCTAATCTTGCTGTAATTCTGCTTGTTGTTGATGAATTTGATCGTCTATCCCAGGAGGGGCATTACGAAACAGCAAGGTGTAAATTTCTGTGGGCATTTCAACAGCAGCGGCTTGCAAAGCTTCTTTTACTGCTTGCGCAACCGCCGATGAAGTACCCAAAAACTCACCTCGTCGAGAATCAACCCAAAACAGCACTTCTAAATTGACGGTACTAGCCGCTAACTCTTGCACAAAAACTTCTACTGGAAATTCCGGCGTTACCCCTTTAATTTGGCGCACAGCAGCGATAATTGCTTGTTTAGCCTTATTAATATCAGCGTCATAGTCAATGCCAACCATCACTGAACTGCGACGCTGGGTAGAGGCCGTGTTGTTAATAATGCTGGCCTGAAAAACTTCTTGATTGGGGATATAAACCATACGACCGTCGTAGGTTTTGAGCGTGGTGGCTCGTAACTGAATCTGGGTGATAGTGCCTTCGTATTCGCCAATGACTACCTGATCCCCTAAGCGAAACGGGCGGGCTGCGAGCAAAATGACACCCGAAATGTAGTTGCTCAACACGTCTTTGAGGCTAAAACCAATGGCAACGCTGGTTAGGCCAAGGGCTCCCAGCAAAGCACCAAAATCTAGCCCCATTACGCCTAGCGCCACTACCGAACCCAAAATCCAAACGCCGCCATAGCCTAAGCGACCAACTAAGACTTCGGTACTGCGATCGCCTTCAGTTTGTTGCGCCCAGCGAAAAGCGCCGTAGCGTACCCCGCTGGCTAAACTCCAGGTAATCAAAACGATAATAAAAGCGCCTGTTAACGCTGGTAAGCGATCGATAGTGTCTCGTCCGAGATCTCGCAGCGTCGTGTTGATGCGCTGAGCGACATCAATTGCCAGCGGCGGTTTATTAAAGGCTTGAGTTAGTTGCTCAGCCCAGCGCTGTGCCAAAGCTTCTAAAGGTAAGCCAAAGTCATCAGCATCTTGCTGGGTAATGGTCATCAAAACCCGATTGTTTAGCCGCAGCGTAGCCAGGGTTCGCTCAGCACTAAATTGAACGTCAACCTCGCCAGGATCTTCTGCATTTAGCACAATACTGGCAATTCGCCGATTGATGATTTGAGCGCGTTCTCTTGCACTAATGTCAGTGAGTCCGCCAATTTGAAAAATAGGACGCCCTCGCACAGCCACATCTGCAAAGTACAAGCCGTCGTCTTGCAAAGTAGCGTTGCTAGCGGGTGCGGCAATTTCGCTGGCTCCTTCTTCTAGCTGCGCTGGCAAAGCAGTGGCCATCATCACCCACCACCCGCTTGCTAAAAGCAGAAAAAAATAACGCTGATATCGCCGCAAAGTTGAATAGCCCGTCACGGTGGTTTTTACAGTTGAATCTTAAACTAAACCAGCGTAAATCTATCCGCTCATTTAGACAAGAAAAAACGGGCAGCAATAGCCGCCCGTTAGCTTAAAGAAAAGCTCAAAAATTAGTCAAGCTTCTTCTTGAGGTTGTCTTTTACGTCTTCTTTAGCATGTTGTGCTTGTGCTTCAACTTGCTTTGACTTACCTGCGGCCTTGTCTTGAGGATCGCCCGTCACTTCACCAGCGGCCTCTTGAACCTTGCCTTCGACGTTCTTGGCAGTAGCTTTCATTCTATCTTCAGCAGACATAAAGGTTCTCCTTTTTCTTACTTAATCAAAAAATTAGTGTATGCATAACTAACTATTAACCATGTTAGACAAAAGCATTTGAAGCCTCATCTATCGCTTGGACTATTTTGACCTGGACAAACCTAAACAAAATCAGAAATAGCGTTTTTATGCCCTAGGGTAGAACCCAGCATGGAAGAAAAAAGGTATGAAAACTTTTAACTCAAACTGGTGATTAACAGCCATAGGCAGAAGGCTCAAGGCAAAAGACAGAATAAACGGGTTTAATTAGCAGATTTCAGACATTTCATCGCCTCAAACTCAACGTCTACAGCCATACAAAGGCTGGCTTAAATCGCGACAACGAGCAAAGTAGAAAACCAATCTACGGCGCTTTTTTAACCAGACAGAATTAAATGCTTGGCGTTCTTGGTTCCGTTTGAGGAGTTAGCCCTTAGCAGTTTGAAGATTCTAATTTTCAATGCAAACCTGCTTTGCCCGGAACAGGAGTCACTAGGACAAACGTCACCTAAAGAGGCGTCAACACGGTGAGACGAGCCTAGACTGGACTCATTTCGTGGGCGATCGCCTGGTTGCAAAACTTAATAATTTGTCAAAAGTCCTGATTTTTAGGAATATCGACGTCACTGTTGAAGTATGAAAGTATGGGGTTGAGGGATGCGTTACCTTAATGCCATACAGGTTTGTATACGATAGGCGCAGTTGCGCTGCAATAATAGGATTCTTTTCGATGAAGTTACTTTCGAGTTCAATGTCTGTGGCGCTGGGGTTAATCGTTGCCAGTGGTGTGGCGATCGCTAGCTTGCCCGTTCAAGCCCAAGAGATTTTGCAGCAGCAAGGGCAGCTTGCTCCTGTAGAAGATGAGTACACGTTTGCAGGTGAAGCTGGGCAGGCCGTAACGATTCGGCTTTCGAGCAGCGATTTTGATCCGGTTTTGTCGTTGCTAGCTCCAAACGGTGAAGAAATTGCCGTCAACGACGATTACGGCGGCACCCTCAACTCAACCATTGTCATTACCCTGCCTAGTAGCGGCACCTATCGAGTAGTGGCGCGTTCCTATTCAGGGCAAGGGGGAAGCTATAGCCTCACGGTGGGAGCCGCTTCTGACTTTGAAATTTCCTTTACGGAAGCTTTGGCAGCCGTTCAGCAGGGTGAGTTTGAAGCAGCGATCGCTGACTATACTCAAGCGATTGAGATCGAACCCGATCGCCCTGAAGCTTACGTAGGCCGCGCTGACGCTTATTTCGGTATTGCCTATCAAGAGCTAGGGGATGCGTTGACCAGCCCTGACATGCTAGATGAAGAGATGCGAACTGCGATCGCCAGCGATTACGAAACGGCGGCAGATCTGTACGAAGCCCAAGGAGACAGCGACCTCGCCCAATCCTTGCGAGAGCAAGCTACTTACATTCGCACGGGCGAAACACCAGAAATTCCAGATGCGATTGAAGAAGGAGCTTAAGCTGCTTCTTTAAAAGCGCTTAACAGATCAGTAGCGTAGTTAAAAAACTACGCTACTGTCATTTACCCTAAATTATTCTGGCTGTGTCGGTCTACCGCCACGTCCGGTTGCCATCTTCGTCGGTGCGAGCCTGACGGATAACATCAGATATTTCTTCTGCATCGGTTACGTGATGGAGCGCTTCTCTTTCGCCATCTTCTTTATCAACTACAAAGTAAGTGGGAACAACCACTGGATCCCCTGTGATATCAGCGACATCTACGGCCACTTGCTTTGATTTTTCTTCTAGAGATTTGTGTTCCTGAACGCGATCGCCAGGGTTAACTGTCAGATTTTCGTTTCTAAGCGCTTCTTTGTGAGCTTGCTTTTGCTCAGGCGAAACCTCTTCCGGGGTGAGAGGCTGCTTAATTTGATTTTCTTTTTGCTCAGTATTATCGGTAGCCATAATAAACTTAATTCCCTATCTATAACGTTAGCTTTCTATTACTAATTTAAAAAAATCAGCCAGACTAGCACATCGCTCAAAGGAGGTAACTCTAGCAAAACGGTTTAGATTCCCCTAAATCTTCCTTACAAGGGGAGACTTCCAAGCCAATCCCCCTGCTTCAAAGTCGTAGGGGGGAGCGGTGAGTGCCTAAAATCACAATCATTGGCTTTCCCAATACCCTCCAAGGCAGATTTGGGGAATTCCGTAGATTGACTACCCGTGATGGAAACTCGAACAATATCCGCTAAAGTTACTCAATTGCAAGTGGCTTTTTAAAGAGCTATTTCTGCTAAATTTCTATCTTTAGATAGATGCTTATGTTCCGGGGGAAAAAACTAGTCAAAAATCATAATTCTGCTAGACTAATTAACATGAATTAGTATGCAAATGCTTTTCATAATGTAATTTTTTGTGAGTAACCATCACGCAATAGCTATAGTAGTGAAGGAAAATGGCAGAGATCAAGGAAGCTCCCCAAACTGCTCAGCAGCTAGAGCAATCGTTGTCTCGCGCAATTGAGTCGCTCTACATCAGTAAACTAGGGCAGCAGCCCAGTCAAATCACTTGCCAGTTTTTTGAAGCGAAACTGGCGATTGTTCTAGAAGAATCGCTTACGCATTTAGAGCAGTTATTGATTGGCGCTGAGCAAAACAAAACAGCGCAGCGAATGCGGGCTACCCTAAATCGTTCCTTACAAAATCGAATTAGCCGCTTACTGGAAGAAATGGCTGGAGTGGCTGTAATCGATTTTCTCAGCAGTACGACTTTCGCCACGCGCCGCACGGGGATAATCGTAGTGTTTCAGGATGCGCCTGCGGTTAACAATCCCTACGTTATTCCCAAATATAAAAGCCTGAAATCGACCAAAGATTAGACTGGCTGGAAAGAGTCCTCCAGCCAATATCTGTTTAAGATTTGCGATGGGGCAAAGTTGATTTGCTCTCGCTAACTTTGGTTGAGCTTGAAGACATTTTTAGCCAAAGCGCTACAAATACAGGGCTAAAATGCTGTTGAGATCTTCTAGCATATAAGGCTTGCTCAAATAGCTGGTAAACCCAGCGGCCATGATTTGCTTGCGATCGCGTTCACTAGCTAAAGCGGTCACCGCAACCACCGGAATCGAGCGGGTTTTGGCATTTTGCTTCAGCTTCTGCAGAATTTCGATGCCGCTCATTTGGGGCAAAAGAATATCTAGCAGAATCAGTTTAGGTTTAGCTGCTGCCGCGATCGAAAAAACGGCACTAGGATTATCGGTCGAAATGCAGCGACAGCCATAGAGTTCGGCAGCACAGGTGATGAGCTGTAGACTGTCTAAGTGGTCGTCAACAGCCAAAACTAAAGGCCCCTGATTGCCTTCAACATCCTCAGAAGTAGAAGACACGTTACCAGACGACACGGAAATGAGAGTCATACCTACTCCAGGGCTTGAGATAAAATAAACCGCTTGTAGAGAATTGAGTAGGAGTCACCAGATCAATGGATACCGCATTGAACATCAATTGGCCCCTGAAATGTTAGCTAAGTTCTCTAAACTTGCCAGGGATGGGAAGTTTATAAAGAAGTTGAAGAAGCCAGAACACTGCTTTAATGTTGGAGCCAATCTTAACAAAATCCTAAGACTCTTGCAATAACTTTACTCTGGTTTGCTAAAGGTTCACAGCTACGTGTAGCTTTGCGCTAAAGCCAAGTCATTTTGGCATTTTATCTCTACAGTATACAGATTTTACTACCCAATGCTATTTTGCCAATATTTCTACCTAGTGTTGGTCTAAAAAGCGTTTAACCCAAACTTCTTCTATCCAAATCTTGCTAACAATCGCCAGGGGCAAGGCTAAAATTAGCCCTAAAAAACCAAAAAATATGGTAAAAGCAATTTGAGATAACAAGGTCAAAGCAGGTAGCAAAGAAACTTGTTTTTCCATCACCAATGGAGTCAAAACGTTGCTTTCAACCTGCTGTACCAAAATGTACAAAATAATAACGGCGATCGCTTTCCAAGGGGCATCTAAAAGGGCGATCGCTGTGGGTGGAATAACGCTTAAAACTGGCCCCACATTAGGAATAAAAGCTAGCAAACCTGCCAGTAACGCATTAGCTAACGCCAGCTTAACGCCTAAAATGAGTAGCCCAATACCGCTAAGAGTAGCGATAATACTCATGTTAAAAACAATCCCCAAAAACCAGCCAACGATCGCCGTCTCGCATTCTGCGAGAATATCGTAAACTTTAGGTCTAAAAGAACTGGGAAACAGGCGAACAAAAACCTTCTGATAAGGTGTTGGATCTGCTAAGAGCATGATCGAAACCACCGTAATCAATAGCAGATTCAGAATAATAGACAGCGTGTTGGAGAAAAAAGTATACACCCTGCCAAATAGCATCCGCAAGTCAAACGACTGTAGCTGCTGAAGAAAGCTATTAAAGTCTTGTAGGTTTCTAGTTAAAACGCCGGGAATAATAGATTCTAGAGAATTGAACCAAGTTTGAATTCTTTCAATAATACTGGGGAAAAGCTGAATCAAACTTTGTAGCTGATCCACAAACGGTGGCCCAATGCCGCCAATTAAAATAGATAACACAATTAAACAACTGGCTACCGCAATTAAAACAGCAATACTTCTACGGTAAGTCACCCGCTCTAAGCGATAAACAAGCTGGTTAAGAACAGTTGCAATAATAACGGCGAAAAAAGTCAGCAGCAAAACTTGCCGAATTCGCCAAAGAATATAAAGGGATAAAACCAGCGCAACTAAAGCTATCCAATCTTTTAGTTTCAAAAGATGGCCTCTCTACCTCGTCAACGGCAAGCCTCTTCCGGTTAAAAAGTTGTCTAAGAAACAAAGACGAGTGGCTACAAAATAACCACTCATCTACGCTTTATAAGTTGAAAAAGGCAAAACTCATGTCAGCTTTTGTCGAACTAGCTGTCAGCTTCGGTGGCCTTACCCTGAATGACGGGATAGCGCTCACCCAGATAGTTACCCAGAAAAGTGCTGACCAAAGATAGGATGATAGGGCCAGCAATAATTGCTAAGGGGCCACTGACGCCAAACCCAGGAACGAGGACTGACGACAACCAGAAGCAAATACCGTTGACCACCAGTGAAAATAAACCAAACGTTACTAGGTTCAGCGGTAGAGAAAGCACCGAAAGAATTGGCTTAATCAAGGAGTTAACAACGCCAATAGAAGCCGCAGCAATCAACGCTGCCGGAAATGTGGCAATGTTGACACCCGGAACAACCAAATCAACAACTAGCAGACTCAGAGCCGTCACCAGTCCGGTTAATAAAAGTTTCAGCATAGATTTGTTTACCTCAAACAGTGTTTAATTATTAACTTAAGTTTTAAGCCGCTTAGCGTAGTTAGCTTTAGCTCAACTGACCGATTAAAACTGGCTTGCCGATCGCTCAAGTAGCCCAAGCTAAAAACCCAGCGGAACCTTAATTAAGCTTGGCAAATCACAACGCAGCTTACCTCTCTCAAAGGGTAGATTCCTCAGAGAGCCGGTTTTACAAAGGCGAGATTTTTCTGAGCCTACCTTGAGCAATGACCGCAAAAGTGCTTTATGGCCTTTCTTTTAGCCGACTATTGCTCAGCCCAGCAGAGCGTCTGATTCAGGTTCTAAAGGGCTAACCAAAGAATCACAAGGGTCTAAAACGTAAAATTTATCCAACACCGAGAATTATCTTCCTGGTGATAGATAAGGGTAAGAAAGGTATTGACATATATTAGAGTCAAAAGCAATATTTTGGGTAATAAGAAAGAAATGAAAATTTTACGATTTATTCTCGGTATTTTAATTCCACCCGTCGGTGTCTTTTTGACCTATGGTGTGAGCACCACCCTACTTATTAACATCTTGCTGACGCTGTTGGCTTGGTTGCCCGGTAGCATTCACGCCGTTTGGGCGATCGCTAAGCACTACGAAAAGACGGGCGAAGGCGCTTACTAAGTGAGCCTTTAGCGTTTAGCTACCTTTTTACTTTCTAGAACCAAAAGCTGCAACCGATCGCTGGCTTTAGCGGTAAGCGTATGCAGCTTTTCTTTTGTTTAATTGCTTTTTGCTGTTCTAAAAACTTTTAAGTGCGGCAGCAGTTTTTTCTGGTGACGCCCTTCGGTGACTAACCGCCAAGCTGGGGCTAAACACTTGGCGTTGCTGCCGCCAGTGGCGTCAGCAGCAACCTACTCTAAAAGCGGGCAAATTTTACTTTCGTAAAAGCTGCAACGCTAGCTTTTTTGCGTGTGTATGCTGAACCGCGTCTACGGCTGCGTTTTTAATATTAGCAGCCAGCTAGCGGCTTACGAATTGCCTCAATTAACAGTTTTGAAGCGGTTTACCTGAGCTTTCAATTCAATCACCAGGAAAATACGGTTCACCTGGCACTTTATAGGGTTTATTTGGGTGAACTGGCGACTGACCCTTAAATAGCCGTTTGCTTAGAGGCTGACTTGCTGCAAGTTTTGGCGAGGGTTGAAAGTGCGCTGATCGCGAATTTTTTCGTACAATTCTTTTTCCGCCGTTGTCAGGTCTTTGGGGGGCACAACCAGAACTTTTACCAGCTGATCGCCACGTCCGCCTTTGCGATCGGGCCAACCTTTGCCCCGTAGCCGCAACGACTGGCCTGAGCGAATGCCCGCAGGGACATTAACCGTTACTGGCCCATCGGGAGTTGGCACTTCGATTTTAGCGCCCAAAACAGCTTCGTCAGGCGCGATGGGAACTTCACAGGTTAGCTTGTCGCCTTCAAATTGGAAAAAGCTGTGAGGCAATAGCTCAACCGTTAAGTACACATCGCCGCGTCGTTGGGTGCGTGGGTCGTAGCTGCCTTTGTTTCGTAGCCGAATCTTGGTACCCGGTTTGGCACCCGGTGGAATGCGAACATCAACGACTTCGCTGCCAATGCGTAACCGCTTTTGAGTGCCTTGAAAGGCTTCGCTCAAGCTAAGCGAAATGTTGGCTTCTTGGTCTAATGAGGTGCTGCTACCTGCGCCCGTGGAGAAGCCATCAAACCCCGAAAACCCTGAGCCGAAGCCTGCCGACCCCGGCGAAGTGCGGTAGTTATAGGTTTGCCGCGAACCGCCCGTTGGCCCGCCTGTTCCCATGCGTCCCAACAGTTCGCTGATAAATTCTTCAAAGCTGCCGTAAGCGCCAAAGTCAAAGCCCCCAAAGTCACCCGGCGTGCCTTGATATCCGGCTTGACTCGCTTGCTTCCAATACTGGCCGAATTGGTCATACTTACGCCGCTTGTCGGTGTCTGACAAGACCTCGTAGGCTTCGCTGACTTCTTTAAATTTTGCCTCTGCGGCTTTGTCACCGGGGTTGACATCGGGGTGATACTTACGCGCTAGCTTACGATACGCCCGTTTAATTTCATCGGCGCTGGCCGACTTGCTCACGCCCAGAACAGCATAATAATCTTTGAAGTCAGTCGCAGCCATCGGCTGTCCTCCTCACCGAACGATTCGCTATTAAAAGAAACGCTAGAACCCTTTGAGGTGTCACATAGCAACCGAGGGATACGGGCTAGCTTAAGGCTAAACCGCCTCAGCGCACAAAACCTCGTAAACTTAGCCTAACAAACAGACCTGGCAGTCGAGGTTCGGTTCTCTGGATGCGGCGATCGCAATTTTTAGCCATCGGGCAATAGCCTAAACCCAACTCAAGGCGAAAGACTCTGGCGAACAGTTGCGTGCGGGGGATTGATTCAACGGCGATCGCCTACCTGATAACCCTGCGTGATAAGGTGCTTAGCAGAGTGCAAAAACTGCGATGCTAGCTAAGCCCAAAATCATTGTTTTAGATGATGATCCGACGGGGTCACAAACAGTGCATAGCTGCTTGCTGCTGTTGCGTTGGGATGTAGACACCCTATGCGTTGGCTTGCAAGATAGCTCACCGATCTTTTTTATTCTTACCAATACCCGCGCTTTGCCAACCGCCGAGGCTGACGCCGTCACGCGCGAAGTTTGCCGAAATCTCAAAACAGCGATCGCCCAAGTTGGCCTTCAAGACTATTTGGTGGTTAGTCGCTCTGACTCTACGTTGCGGGGGCATTACCCGGTAGAAACCGATGCGATCGCAGCCGAACTTGGCCCCTTCGACGCTCACTTTTTGGTGCCCGCTTTTTTTGAAGGGGGACGCCTTACCCGTGACAGCATCCACTATTTACTAATAGACGGCGTTGAGACACCTGTTGAACAAACAGAGTTCGCCCAAGATTCGGTTTTTGGCTATCATCACAGCTATTTGCCTGACTATGTGGCCGAAAAAACCCAGGGACGAATTTCGGCTGATCAGGTTGAACGCTTTTTGCTCAGCGATATTCGGCAAGGAAGCCGCGATCGCCTGCTGCAGCTAACGGGCAACGTCTGTGTGGCGGTAGATGGCGAAACGCAAGCCGATCTCGATCGCTTTGCGGCAGATTTACTGGCTACAGCGGCTCAGGGCAAAAAGTTTTTGTTTCGCAGCGCGGCCAGCATTTTAACGGCCTTAGCTAATCTCCCGCCTCAGCCTGTGCCAGCCGCTGACATGGCCACCTATCGTCGCAGTCACCAACCAGGGATTGTGCTGGTAGGTTCCCATGTGAAAAAGACAACTCAGCAGCTAGCGCCGCTATTGGCCGAACCCGGTGTAGTGGGCATAGAAGTTGAAGTCGCTCGTCTGCAAGCCGATTCAGAGTCTGCTTATCCGCAGTTGTTGCAGCAGGCGATCGCAGCGGTTGCAGCGGCCTATGAGCAGGGCAAAACGGCTGTGATCTATACCAGTCGCCAAGAGTTGACCTTTGCCGATACTCAGACTCGGCTAGCCTTTGGCGGCCAGGTTTCGGCGCTGTTGATGGATATTTTGCGCGGCTGTCCGGCTGACATTAGCTTTTTAATCAGCAAGGGGGGCATCACTTCCAACGACACCCTCAGCCAGGGGTTAGCGCTCAGAACGGCGCGGCTGCTTGGCCAAATTTTGCCGGGGGTTTCTATTGTGCGCACACCCGCTGATCATCCCCAGTGGCCTGAGCTGCCAGTGGTCTTGTTTCCAGGTAATGTGGGAGAGGCAACGGCTTTAGCCACGGTCTATCATCGGCTGAGCCAAAACGAAACCCCTTAAAACTCAAAGCTCACACTTTAATATCGCTATGAATCGCCAAGTTATTCAAACCGACCAAGCGCCTGCTCCTGTGGGGCCTTACAACCAAGCGATCGCGGCTTCTGGGCAATTTGTGTTTGTGGCGGGTCAAATTCCACTCGATCCCAAATCAGGCGAAATCGTCGGTGCCGCAGAAGTAGAGGTACAAACGCATCAGGCGATCGCCAATATGACTGCTATTCTCAAAGCGGCTGGCGCTCGGCTGGATCAGGTGGTTAAGACTACAATTTTCCTCAAAGATATGAATGACTTTGGCAAGGTGAACGGTGTCTATGCTCAGTATTTTGACGCAGAAACCGCGCCTGCCCGCGCCTGCGTAGAAGTTGCCCGCCTGCCTAAAGATGTCTTAGTTGAAATTGAATGTATTGCCGTGATTTAGATAAAGTCGCGACTCACCTGGCGGAAACGCTTGAGCAAAGTGGGTAGTCAAACGAAAGCGGCAAGGCCGTATATTCGTTTCGTTTAGATTATTTTATGAACGCTATTCGTAAGACCGCCGATCGGGTACTGGCAGGAATGCTGGCGCTGGAGTTTTTGCTGGCGGTGATTTACCTAGTCGGTGTGTTTCAAACCGGGCAACCTTGGGCAGCTTTTGATTTTGACGGCCTGCGAACGGTGCCGTCGTTGCTGCAAAGTGCTCACCTCTTTTTGCTGGGCTTGGTGCCTGCTGTGGTGATGGGGTTAGCGCAACCGAATAAGCGATCGCCTTCGCGATCGCTCCTGCTAGCGCTGACGGTGTTATTTCTCTATGCGGCTTTGGATGAAACGTTTAAGTTTCACTTAACGCTGGGGCATCAAGCTTGGCGGTTTGTCTATATTGGCGCTGGTACGGCTATTCCGGTAGTGTTTCATCGGCAACTGCATCGGCTCTGGCACCAGTATCGCCGCGCGGTTAAATTTGCGATCGCTGGATTTGTCGTTTTTGTGTTGGGTGGCTTTGGCACCGAGTTGCTGAAAATATATCTGCTAGCGCCTGCTTTTGCGGCTTTGCCTGTTCGCTATGGAGGGCTAACGGCGGAACTGGAGGCCGTACGGGTGGCAATCGAAGAGTTTGCCGAACTAGTGGGTGAAAGTTTGACGCTTTATGGAATGAGTTTGGTGGCGGCTGAGTGCTTAACCCCTGCTCCTGAGCCAAACGATCCACCTCAGATCTAGTCTTTGCCGGGGGCGATCGCCCTGCAAGCGATTGAGATCTGACCCCATACCCTGGCAAAGTCCAGTTTTTAGGTTTTTTATCGCAGTAGCCACCCAGATAAACCCCAGCAATGGCCGTAAACCTCTAATAGAAAGCCTTTTCGTTCTGCCTTTTGCCCTTCACCTTTGCCTTTAGCAATACCATGTGTTCTCGTCAAGCGGCTCAGTTAGATCCTTTTCAGTTAAAAAGGCGATCGCCTCAACCATCAACTACTGGCAAAACGTTGATTGTTGGGGCGGGGTTGGCGGGGTTGGTCGTGGCTTATCGGTTGTGGCAAGCCGGGATTGATTGCGAAATTATTGAAGCAAGCGATCGCGTTGGTGGCCGCATTCATACCTGCTTTAATGCCCTCGGTACTGGGCTTCCGGCTGAGCTAGGGGGTGAAGTCTTCGATTCCGACCATGCTCACTGTCTGCGTCTGATTCAAGAATTGGGGTTGCCGCTGGTAGATTTGCACCAGCAAGTGCCTAACTATGACGAGGCGACTTACTTTTTTCAAGGGCAACGGCTGGAGGTGGCAGCGCTAGCAGCCGATTTTGCCCCAGTTGCGCGGCAGGCGGCGGCTGACCTGCTACAAATTCAGCCTTTTTTACAGCAGGCTCAGGTGACAGAAAAAGCCCGCGCCCTCGATCGCCTCTCTATTATGGAATACCTTGATCGCCTGGGCGTTGCGGCACCGTTGCGAGATGTGATTCGGGTTGCCTATACCATTAAGTACGGCTGCGAAGCAGAAGAACAGTCTAGCCTCAACTTTATTGGGTTTAGCGGCACCCAACCTAATACCTTTGCCCTGTTTGGCCACAGTGACGAACGGTTCTATCTGCAAGGGGGTAACGAGCAGTTAATTCACCGTTTAGCCGCGCCGCTAGCTGCCAGCATTCAAACGGTAACTGCTTTAGAAGCGCTCTCGGCTTTGCCAGAGGGAGGTTACTGTGCCTATCTGCGATCGGGTCAACGGGCTTTTGAAAAGCGCTGCGATCGCGTTGTGCTGACAATTCCTTTTAGCGTGCTGCGCCAGATTCCACTCAGAGTTGAGCTACCAGAACGGCAAAGACAGGCGATCGCGCAGCTAGGTTACAACCACAGCCTTAAACTCATCACTGCCTGCAAACATCGCCACTGGCAACCCCAGTCAGCTTTGCTCTATAGCGACCTGCCTTTTCAACACATTTGGGAAACTACCGCTAGCTTACACAGCCCTCAAATGGGCTTGCTGACCAATTACACTGGCGGGCAGCAAAGTTTGCGTCACCTGAGCGAAACCCCCGAAGCTCAAGCCCGTCAGCTAATTCAGCAGCTAGAGCAGGTTTTTCCAGGAATTCAAGCGGTTCACCAACCGCAAGCCGTACTACGAAGTGACTGGTTGACCAATCCTTATACGCAAGGGGCTTACACCTGTTACCGCGTTGGGCAATGGACGCAGTTTTACGGAGCCGAAGGTCAGCGCACCGATAACCTCTTCTTTGCGGGTGAACATTGCTCTAGCCAGTACCAAGGCTATATGGAAGGAGCCTGCGAAACCGCTGAGCGGGTAGCAGCAGCCATTTTGCAAGACTTATCGCTGTCGCCACCCGCACTGAAACCCTTCAATGCCTAAAAGCCGCTGACAGAAAAGCTTTGCTTCTGCCCACTGCCCCTAGCCTTTTGTCTTTAGCACCGGGATATGACCAGCGGTGAAATGGTTCATACCGATTCTTCAAAGTAAAGGTACAGATGAGAATGCCGAAACGTCTGCAGAGCAAAGACTGTTCAATTCAAAATCGAAAATC
>NZ_JBQLZL010000065.1:0-66575 GCF_052168255.1 Almyronema sp.
GCAGAGCAAAGACTGTTCAATTCAAAATCGAAAATCCAAAATCGAGAATTGATATCAATCCTCTCCTGCTTTGGATAGACCGTTCAGCCTGAACATAATGCGGCTGAAGATGGAGGTCTAACCCCAGCAGACTTTCTATGATGTATTCAACAACGTTAAGCCAGTGCCTGGTTATCACTTAGAAACCCAGAGCGGCTTGAGATTCTAAAACAGTTCCCTGTAGATTTGAATCGCTTGTACAACGTTGACTATATCGAACCCTCTATACCGAATCCAGGGTTACTTATTATCTAATCCTGGCTTATGTTTTAACCCGATCTAACTCTTTCCTGATTGATAGGGCACCTGGCTTACTAGGTGCCCTTTAATTTTGGGCTATTGTTGGGTCGTTGGAGGAGTGGCTTACTGAATGTGGCTTACTGAATGTATTTAGAGGCCACAATCATCGAACCCATGCCTGAATCGGTAAAAATCTCCAGCAGTAGAGCATGGGGAATGCGGCCATCGGCAATGGTGGCAGAGCGAACACCTTGCGCCAGCGATCGCACACAGCAAGTAACCTTAGGAATCATGCCGCCTGCGACAATACCGTCTTCAATTAGCTGTCGAGCCTCTTGAATATTCAAGCGCGGAATTAAGGTTGAAGGATCTTTGTAATCGCGCAAAATCCCGGCTGTGTCGGTGAGTAGTACCAGTTTTTCAGCGTTGAGCGCTGCCGCCAGTTCGCCCGCGACGGTGTCGGCGTTAATGTTGTAAGCCTGTCCGTTTTCATCAGCGGCAACGCTAGAAATCACAGGTACGTAGCCCGCTTCCACCAGGGATTTTACCAAACGGGCATCAATGCTATTGACTTCACCCACAAAGCCTACGCCCGTATCTCCTTGGGGTCGAGCTTTGATCAAGTCGCCATCTTTGCCACACAGCCCCACCGCTGAGCCACCAGCCTGATTAATCAACGAAACCAATTCTTTATTAACCCGGCCAACCAGCACCATCTCTACCACATCCATCGTGGGTGCATCGGTTACGCGCAGGCCATTCTTAAACTGAGGTTCAATGCCGAGTTTGCCCAGCCAGGTATTAATTTCGGGGCCACCCCCATGCACCACTACAGGGCGAATGCCCACGCAGGTCATAAACACAATATCGCGGATGACTTTGGCTTTGAGGCTGCTATCTTTCATGGCAGCGCCGCCATATTTGACCACAACGGTTTGACCACGAAACTGCTGCATATAGGGCAGCGCTTCACTCAAGACACGAACGCGGGTAGCTTCGGCTTCGACAATGTATTCGCTTTCGTTGTGCATGGATGGGGATATTACTGTTTAGGGAGCCAAGAAGATACTTTAAACCATTTGCCATCCTAGTTTTGATCGGCGGCGTTTGGCGGTTCTATTCCGTGGATTTTAATTGCGGGGGGTGTGGTAGGTACAGGGTTTTCTAAAATGAGCTGGTGGACGGCGACAAGGGCGGCGCTGGCCACTGTTTTAGGAGATTGCTGGGCGGTAATGGCTACTCGCACGTCGGCTTGGGCATAGAGGGGTTGCCGCTGCTGGCTGAGGCTTTGTAATTGGTCAATCCAGTTGTCTTTTTGCAGGAGGGGGCGTTGGCTGTCGCCTTTTAGCCGTGTTTGCAAAAGGGCTAAGGGCACATCTAGCCAAACGACGATGCCGTGGTGGAGATAGCTCCAGTTTTGGGGCTGGGTGACGATGCCGCCCCCGGTGGCGACGACGAGGCGGGTGTAGGGGGCAACCTGGCTTAAAACTTGGGTTTCGATCTGGCGAAAGGCGGCTTCTCCCTCTTTGGCAAAAATGTCGGGGATGGTTTGCTGGGTGGCTTGCTCAACTAATGCATCGGTATCTACAAAGCGGTAGCCCAGCTTTTTGGCGATGATTTCGCCAACGGTGGTTTTGCCTGTGCCCATCATGCCAATTAGGTAGAGATTGGTGCCTTTTAAGAGATCGCTCACGGTTTTGGGGTGCTTACTGGCTGCGGTTTCTATTGTCTAGCAAGATCAGACGTTTTGGGTTTTTACCCACGCTCTGATAGCTCGCCGTAGCGCTAGCCGACCGCGATCGCGATTTTCCTCAATTAGCCTTGGCAACTCCTGAACCTTAAGAGACGGAAACACCCGGCCTTGCTCTGTTTGTACGTATTGGTTTTGCTGAAGCAGATAGATATGTAATGTCCCACTGTCATAGCACCAAATTTCGGGAACGCCTAGCCGAGCATAAATGGGAAAGCGCGCTAGAGATTTATGGGTGATGTCAATCTCTAAGGCTAGATCTGGCGGTGGATCTCGGTTCAAATCAAACGCCAGCTTCCCCCTAATTTGAGCTTCATGCTGAAAATAGAAACAGTTGTCAGGTTCTATCCCTGCTTGCTCAGCTTGTTTGCGCCAGGTTGTAGAGCCGTAGCTTTCGTAGTCTTTATTCAAAACCTCGGCAATGTCTTCAACGGCAATGCTAATCGACTGTTTGAAATACTCATGCTCAGGAAGCGGAGCCATAATTTCTAAAATGCCGCTGTCATAAGCGATACGGATGCTGCGATGAGATCCAAGCTCTGTCAAGATGGCTTCAAACTCAGCCCAACTGACATCATGGAGTAGCAGACGCTGACCGGATGGAATGTCAATTTGTCGAAGCTGTAGAGTAACCATCAGCGTATGCCTCAAGTAGGCGGAAGAATTCTAAATGTGAGGTTTGAAAAGTCCTATTTTTTGTAGCAAAAGTGGAGATCCCCCTAAATCCCTCTTAAAAAGGGGAACTTTTACCCCCTTTTTAAGCAGGGGGGATCAGCAGGTGCCTAAAGCTACTGCAGATCACTTTTCAAACGCCCTCTTATCTTAATCTCGGTTCTGTTTTGGCGTAGGCTCATGGCTAAACAGCAAATTCTAAATGATCTACCAAGTGCGCCCCCGCCCTGACGTTCTGTAGCGCTTTAAATGTTATCAAGCTTTTTAAGCTCATCCGCTACGTAATGCTGGAAGTCAGACAGAGAAGTCCACGCGTTGCGAAAAGTGGAGAAGTTGGGGCTTCTAAAATCATGCGTATTGCCATCTGAGTATTTAGGGCTGAAGCCTAGAATTTCTTTTTGGTGAGGCAATTGATACCAGTCTTGCTGGCGAGGAATCCAGACCGCTTTGACCCAGCGGAGAAAGCCAAAATCCATTTTGCGAACTTCGTCGTCTAGAAATTCGACGACATGAGTAACTTTTGCCTGCTGGTGCAAAATCATTAGATCACCAGCTTTGGGTGAACCTGACCCATGAGCGCTCGATCGCCACATCAACTCAAAAACTGGAGCTTTGTCTTCCCTTACGCCTTTGAGTCGATAAGCCCAGCAACCGGAGGGATCTTTAACGTTCTTGATAAAAAGAATTTTGGTTGGATCAAATTCTTGGCAGATCTTTTCTGGTTCCGGTGAAGGATCTTCTAATCCGGAAATTTTCCATGGTAGTTCAGGTTTTTTGCCTGTAATTCCCCATTCCAATAAATCAAATGCTTGCTGATTATTTAAAGTCTCGCCAAATTTCACAGCATGAAAATTATCTAAAGCAAATGCGCTTTCTGGGATTTTCTCTACTCCAGGTAGCAAAACTGGAATTATCCGAACACTTTGCTGAACAGCTAAGCTAACAAATGTTTGAGTCTCCAATTCTTGCCATTTACCTAGCTCATTTTGGCCGATACAGATAGCGGCTGTTCTTGCTGCCTTAATAGCTTTTCGGATCATAAATTGAAAATTATCACCAGGACAAATTTCTACTTCGTCTAGCCAAGGTTTGATGCCTCGTTTTTGCAGCTCATCGTAAATTTTCTGAATCAGGGGTTTATCCAGACTGTTATGGGCTAAAAAAACATCAAACTCGGACATGCGCTAATTTCCTATGTTAGTTTTCAGTGGTTGAAAGCTCAATTCTTTATCTTCTTCAGCTACTTTGCAACGAATTCCGGGATCAGAAGTCTGGCAAGGTTCAGGTTTATCAGGTCTATTATAGATCAACGGAAAAATCAACGATTGGGCTGAATCATTTTCTTGCTAGGATCTTTCAGTACGCGATCGCGCCACTCTTTCTGCGCTCTAGGCAATCTATCAGCTTCTGCTCGAAGTATGTCATTATTTTCAATACTCAACTCCGGCAATCTTAGCTAAAGCATTGGCATATTGCTCTAAATTAGTTCGTAATGCTTCTAGCTCTCTGCGTAAAGCGGGTTCTTGTTCCCAAGACTTCTCATGGGCTTGAGCGCTTACATCTAATGTTTTCTTAGATTCCCATGCCTGCAATGTTGGATGCCATTTGGAGAGGAAAGGCCGTAAGCCGTTGTTTAACACTGCGATCGCAATCCCTCCCACAGAATCATGAGAAGCCCCAACTTTAGGCCCAGCCTTGCGTAAAATCTCACGAGTAGAACCGAAGAGGCTGTAAAGCGAGTTCATGGCCTCTCGGACAGTGCCTTGCTCTGTATCTAACGGCTGTACTGCTATTCGCGTCACTAGCTCGATGTAAAGCTCCCAAGCCGCATTTTGCTCAGTAGGATCCGCTTCCCAAGAAGCAGAGCCAATACCAAAAGGAAGGCTCACGGTGACAGATTTTAGAACTGCGGGTGTAGACATAGAGCAAGCAGGATAGAGGAGGTCTTACGCTTGAATTTTAGCCGCCTAAAATCTCGAAAGGCTCTAGACTATGCGCATCTTAATAATTAGTTCAGCGTCGTGGCGACTATCTAAATTTAGTCAAGACCATTCTATGTTTCTGCATTTTGCTCGGAGGATGTTTGAAAAGATATCTGCTGCGTAGCAAAATGCTTTAGATCCTCCTAAATTCCCCTTAAACAGGGGAACTTCCGAGCCAATTCCCCTCTTAAAAAGGGGGGCTAGGGGGAATCGATGAGTGCCTAAAATCACAACCATTGGCTTTTCAAACACTCTCTCACGCTTCCCAATAAAGTTTGGTAAACGCTGCCGCCGCTTCAGGATTAATCTTTTGCAACGCATCACGGATCGCTAAAATCTTGTCGCCTACTGGGTCAGCCTGTTCATTGATCCAGCGATGAACATTAGGTCGTCCAGTCCCCATTTCAACAGCCAGTTGATTCTGAGGAATATTGTAAGTCTCTAGTACCTGCTTGAGTGCAACGCCCGCTTTTCCCATGCCTCCGATTCTGTCAGAGGCTTATAACAGCGTAAATGTTACATATATGTACTTTTGACTGTATGATAACGATGTTACGTTTATGTATCATCAAAAGCCAAAAAGCCAGTGCGACACGGCGACCAACCTTCCCGCACTGGCTCTGGCTCCACCTTGCAATGGAGGCTAACCTATTATGCACTACCGAGAACGGCTTAACCCTTGGGTCATCGTTCGTCTACTGCCCAAATGCCAGCGCATCACCGTTGGCCGTTTCCGCAACCGCTCCGACGCCGACGGTCATCTGCGTCAACTGCGGCGGCTAATTCCTCAAGCGCTATTTGTCGTCATCTTTGACGTTAGCAATTAGTCGCCTTAGAGGGGGGCAAAGAGTAATCCTTGCCCCGCCGCTGCTGCATCTAAATATTGGGTGCAGACTCATCCCGGCAGTAGCGAAAACTGGTCAAACTTCACCACGTCAGAATCAGGCTCTCGCGTATCAAAATAGTAGCTAGTGACGTGACCCGTATCGGTTTCTAAAATGCTAAAAGCCGTAATGTCATTACTGGCAATGTAGGGCAAAGGCGTTCCCTCTGCGCTGGTAAGGGGCGCGATCGCAGGCACAATTGGCTCTAACCCGTAAGGATCGCCCAGGGGGGCATAGTTATCGGCTTGGTAGCTAGCTAGATCAGACTCTTGCCGCTGAGGCACCTCTCTGGGATTGTCGCCCCAGTGAGCGTTATAGGTATTGCCCACATTAGCGCTTTCTAAAAAGTTTAGCCCGCTAGCACTGGCAAAGCGGTTCCAAACATGGTCGTGACCGTAGAAAACAAGCTGCACCCCAGCCTGCTCTAGCAGCGGCAGCAAATCGCGAATAATGTAGTCTTGGTCTTTGGGGTATTCGTAGCGGATGGCTTGCAGACTGCCATCTGGGGCAGTGTCATACACAGGCACCGGATTGGTAAAGGGGGGCACAATGTTGCCGCCTAAGCTATGGGGCGGATGGTGCAGCATGACAACTTTGTACTTAGCTTGTTGAAACGCTTCACTAGCGAGTTCTTGCGCTAACCATTGATATTGAGGACTGCCCTGATTAATCCCCATAAAGATGTGCTGCCCATGCCCCCAGCGATTGGGCCTAGACAGGTCAGCAGCGCTTTCGCGGTAGCGTCCGCGAGTTTTAGGGGCAAGATTGGGCGATCGCCAAATATTGGTGACAAACAGCGACACGAGGCGAACATCACCAAAGGTAGTGGCATAGTAGCGGCTGGTTTCTTCCGCTTCGCCCGGTATGGGGCTTTTGGGCAAAGTAAATAGCTGCTCGTAAGTATCGGTATTGAACGAACTATTTTTGAGCCACTGCGCCTTAACCTGAGGGTTGTCAGTTGGGTTGAAGGCTTTAGCATGTTGGCTATAAAGCTGATTAGCAACTCCCCAGGGAATAGGGTCGTTAAACTGGCTATCTAAGCTATCAAATTGAGAATAACGCCCCATTACCTCGTGGTTACCCACCGTGGGAAACAAAGGCGCGTGTTGAATAATTTCGCCCCCGCGATAAACCGTAGTGGTTCCGGCTCGTTCGAGGGCATAGTTAGCCCGCCCTTGCAAACTGGGGAAAAAAGCATTGCCTCGGGCATCATCAAACCACTCAGACGCGCGATCGGGAATATTGACCAAATCGCCCGCATGAAACACCGCATCTACCTGACCGACAGTTTCTACCACCTTTTGCAGGTTGGCCGGGGTCATCGGCATGAGCTGGTGATCAGAGGTGAGCAAAATCTTTAAGGGTTGGTTCGCCGGGGGGGCTACCGCCAGAGAAAAAAGACGGCTTTTATAAAGCTGTCCCCCCATTTCCGCACTTAAAACCTGATAAGGCACTCGGTCGCCGGGACGCAACCCTGAAATTTCTGCCTCATGTCGCCAAATCGGGCGATCGATGGGCTGAGAAAGTTCAGATGAATCGCTCTGAGCCAGGTGTGAATCTTGATCTTCTCGTAAGCGCGTTAGCCGCGTGGTGTTGGCCTCGGTGGTGTTGGCTAAGTCATCGGTTTGAAGATCGGCTAAAGCCTCAGTTGAGACAAACTGAGTAGGATCGCCGTAAGCAACCACATGGTTCATCCCTTCAAACTCGGTGAACCACACAACTCTAACCGATGAGTCAGTTGGATATTGCAAAAACGGATCGCTCAGCAAGGGAGTTTCTCCTAAAAGATGGGTCTGCCGCTGCAATAGGTTTGAGAGACCCGAATCTAGGCTAATAAAGAGGCCCGTCGCCAGGATCAGCAGAATGCCTGCCACTATCAAGGTTGTATCTTCTCGCTTACTCATTGCTGCAGCCAACCGTTAAAGTGTCCATTGCCTAAGCTACCGCTAAACTGGGCGAACTAAAATCAGCTTAGAGAAACTCAGGCTCATTGTTGTTGTTTGCATTCTTGCAGCATTTGTTTTGGCCAAGCAGCGTCGATGGCAGTTACTACAACCGCTTTTACGCCCTATGCTGTGGGTATCGCTGGGGTTACATAGCCTGTTGCTCATGTTACCAATGCCTTCATCCCAAAAGGCCGAAATTCCAGAGCCAGAACCAGAGCCACAAGAAACCATTCGCGTCACGCGCTTGCCTGTAGAGGCAACCCTGCCGCCCCCGATCGCTGAACCACCTGCCGCCCCCCCGCCTGCCCCGCCAAGGGCAAGTTCTTCGCCCCCCGCCCCAGCAGTAGCGACAAAGGTACCTGCTGAAGCGATCGCGCCCCGTTTAGAGACTGCTTCTACAGAAACAGACTTAAACGAAACAGATACCGCTGCTGAGCAAACAGAAACAGAAACATCAGAAACAGAAACATCAACGGGGACTGAAATTACAGACGCTTCACCGCTAGAAGACAAGCTCAAAGATATTCGCTTTTATAGCTACAGCGCTAATTGGACGACGGAAGGAGAAGCGACAGGTCGCTTTTCAGAATGGGTGGCTGAACTGTCGCTAAACTATGGGTTGTTTCCTACCCGCCTAGCTGATCCGCTGGTTTTGCCCTACGAGCCAACGAAATGCCTGTCTCCAGAACCTGTTTTGGCGTCGGTTGGCGTCATTGTAGATCCGGCGGGACAGCTTGTGGAAGAACCCGAACTGCTTAAGAGCACTGGCTACGATATCCTCAACCAGAAGGCTTTGGTGGAGGCCCAAAAGCAATCATTTCCGGCGGGCAATGCGGTCAAAGCCTATTCGCTGGAAGTGCAGGTGCAATACGATGCCACAAGCTGTGTACCACCCGAAGGTTAGGCAGCGCGATCGCCAGAATAGGGCTTTTTGCGGCTACCTTTGGTAGACCTCTTCTCTCAAACTGGGATCAGACCTTGCTTGCTCGTAGGCCAAAACAACGCAATTCGCCAATTTTTCCTGGACTGACAAAAGAGGGTAGAGCGGTAGCCACCAGCATTAAGACGCTTCAATGACAGAAAAGCTTTACCTTCTGTCCTTAGCCCTCTACCTTGAGCGATAATCTGCCTTTAACCCTAAAAAGGCTTATGCCATTACTAAACCGCTCCGAGCCGGGACGGTAATCTCCAAGGTTTTGTCTTGCCACTCGCCTTGGCCAGAACCGTAGAGGACTTTGGCTTGGACAGCCTCAGCCTTTAACTCAGCTTTGGAGATCTGCACAATCGCGTCTGCTTCGCCGACATTGACTGCCACAATCAGAGTTTCGTCAGCTAGCGATCGCTTAAAGACATAGCACTTGCCTGGAGTGGCAAGGGGTTCGTACGTGCCTGTGCGCAGGGCTGGGTGGGCATGGCGCAGGGCAATTAAAGCTTTGTGGGTTTGTAAAAGCTCCTGGTTCCAATCTGCCTCAGCCGGAAAACTACGACGGTTATCAGGATCCGTTCCACCCGCTAGGCCAACTTCATCGCCGTAGTAAATGCTGGGAGCACCTGGAAAAGTCATTTGCAGCAGTAGGGCTAGCTCAAAGCTGGCTAGGTCTTCAGCGACGACTGACAAAGCGCGGGCAATATCGTGGCTAGAAAGCAGGTTCATCTGGGCGAGCTGAATTTCCCACGGATAAAGCTCTAGCAAATGCTGAATCTTAGCGGCATAGCCAGCGGCGTCTAAAGGCGGGTAGGGATAGTAGTGCGGTTCTTCTACGTACTCCATCACCACGCGATCGCCTGCTGTAAACGCTAGCGTTGGCCCGGTAAAGAGGTAGTTCATCACCGCATCAAACTGGGTACCGTCGAGCCACTGTCGCGCATCCGTCCAGATTTCACCCACGATGTAGGCATCTGGGTTAATGGTTTTAACGCGATCGCGAAATTCTTGCCAAAAGCCTTCTGTTTGAATCTCAAACGGCACGTCTAGCCGCCAACCGTCAATCCCGGCTTTGATCCAGTATTCGGCAATTTGCATAATGTATTCTTTCACCGCCGGATTACTGTGGCGAAACTGAGGTAAAGCGCGGTTGTTGACCCAGCTTACATAATTGGCAGGCAAAGCACCGTCATAGGCAGATAGGGGCCACTGCTCTACCTGAAACCAATCCAGCCAGGGAGAGTACGGCCCATTTTCCAAAATGTCGTTAAAGAAAAAGAAGCCGCGACTAGCATGGTTAAACACACCATCTAACACAACTTTGATGTCTCGCTGGTGGGCAGCTTCTAAAAATTCAAAAAAAGCCTCATTGCCTCCTAAAAGCGGATCGACTTGATAATAATCGTGCGTGTGATAGCGATGATTGCTAGGAGAGCGAAAAATGGGGGTGAAATAGATCGCGTTGATGCCTAAATCTTGTAGATAATCGAGTTTATCCCTAGCCCCCCACAAATCGCCCCCCTTATAGCCCATGAGCGTGGGCGGAGAATTCCAGGGTTCTAGCGTTACCGCCATTTCTGGCTTGTTGTGGACTCGATCAGTACGCGCAAAGCGATCTGGAAAAATTTGATAAAAAACGGCGTGCTTGACCCAATCTGGCGTTTGAACATCCATCAGTCTATCTACCCTTGCACTTCTACTGGTTAGACTAGCGAGATAGTGGCTAATCAGCAAAATTCGACCGCCAAGGCGATCGCCGCGAGCGGGTTTCTAAGCGGCCTGTTCGCTAAAGTTTTGGCTTCAGCCGGGAGGCCACAGGGTGAGTAAGGCGAGGCCATTGACTCAATAAAGCGCTCAAAGCATCTAGGCTACACGGCTTAGATAGAAAAGCATCCATCCCCGCTTGGTAACAGCGATCGCGCGTGGCGGCATCGGTAGCGCCCGTCAGGGCTACCAGCATAGGCTTAGGCTGAGTTGTAAATTCTGCTGCGATCGCCTGGGCAACCTCTAGCCCACTGAGTTCTGGCATTCGCAAATCGAGCAGGGCTAAATCGTAGTGGCGGTTGCGGACAGCGTCTAGAGCTTCTCGACCGTTACAAACCACTTCGGCTGTGTGTCCTAGCCGTTGCAGCAGGTGTAGCACTACTTTGCGGTTGACGGCGCTATCATCGGCAACCAAAATCTGTAGATCGTTGATTTGTTTGACCTCAAGCGGCGGTATCGCCGAGGCAGGGCTAATCAGCCGGCGATCGCGTGTTACCTGCTGATAGCGAACGCCCAAAAAAGCAGCCATTTTTTCAAAAATAAGGCTCGGCTGAAACGGCTTCAGCACAATATCATCACACTGCGACGACTGAATATAGGCATGTTCTTCTTCGAAAGCACTAGCCGTTAGCGCAATAATGACCGTATGGGGACTTTTAGCCTTAATCCAGTGAGTAGCCGTCACACCATCCATAATCGGCATCCGCACATCCATCCAAATTAAATGCGGCTGCCAAAGCTGCCATTGGCGAATAGCGGCCTCGCCGTTTTCAGCTTCTCGCACAGCAAAGCCTGCTTGCCGTAGCAGTACCGCTAGCAACTGCCGATTGGGCAAACTGTCGTCGGCAATCAAAATACGGTACTCCCGCTGACCCGGAACCAAAATAGTAGCCGCTTCTAAAGGTTCTGGTGGACTTTCTTCTACTTCGGGCTGCACCGCTAAAGGCAACACCACTGCAAAGCAGCTTCCTTGCTGCAGCACGCTGTCAACTGTAATATCGCCCCCCATCAACTGCACAAACTTCTGGCTAATGGCCAAGCCTAAGCCTGTTCCCTGCAGCGATCGCCGTCCGGCTTCTGCCTGCCAAAACGCTTCAAAAAGATTTTCTAGTTCAGCCGGGGCAATCCCCAAGCCCGTGTCACTCACTTCAAAACGCAGCCAGCAAACGCCCTGATCGGGCAAGACAGGGGGTACCCACTCTGCTTCAGCGATCGCTTTGTCTGTCTTTTGGTGGGGTTGATTGGCGGCTAGCGTGACCCTGAGGCGCACTTCACCTTGCGGAGTAAATTTGACCGCGTTGTCTAACAAATTCACCAATACCTGCCGCAGTTTGCCTTCGTCGCCGCTGACCCAAAGCGGTAAATTCTGAGCAATTTCAAACTGAATTTGAAGTTTTTGGGGATTAGCCCGCAACTGAAAGACTTGCTCTAAATTGGCTAAAAATTTCAGCAGATTAAAGTTGTTTTCGTTAAGTTCTAGCTTGTCTGCTTCAATTTTGGAAATAGACAGCACATCGTTAATTAACGACAGCAAATGCTCGCCCGCCTGGTAGATAGTGTTGAGATAATCAAGCTGATTGACAGGCGTATTCGGATCGCTACGCATAAGTTCCGAAAAGCCCAAAATGGCATTGAGCGGCGTGCGCAGTTCGTGGCTCATATTGGCAACGAATGTGCTTTTGGCTTTACTGGCAGCTTCAGCTTTATTTTTAGCGGCCACCAGTTCGGCTTCAGTACGCTTGCGATCGCTAATATCACGCAGCAAAATGGCTCGTCCCTGCAATTTTTGGTACGAGTCATAAAGGGGCGACAGCCGAATTTCAAAATCGCGTTGTTCCCCCTGAATGAGCAAACTCCGCTCAACCTGAGCCGAAAAGACTGGCTGATAGTCCTGAGTTAAAAAGCACAAATCTGGGTGAGCCTTCACAATCGATTTGCCAAAGATCCGCTCAGGCTGAGTGCCGATAAGCTGCACAGCGGCTGGATTGAGATCGACAATGCGATCGCGCTCGTCTAAAACAATTAGCGCATCTTGCATATTGTCAATTACAACATCGCGGGCGATCGGCACAATATCAAGCAACTGGTGCCGCCGCATATCCCACACAAACACCAGGCAGCTCAGGGTAAAAGCCAGAGGGGTAAAATCCAGACCCGATAGCGATTGGGCATTAAACAAATACGTCGCATTGATGACCCAGGGGGGGAAAACCGCTAGCAGCATAAATTGGGCTTGACGGCGATAAAAGTTGGTAGAGCGCGTTAGCGTTTTGAGCAGAAGAACCGTACCCGTCGCAATCAGCAGGTACGAATAAACAGTGTGTCCCCAAAAAAGCGGCCCCATTACAACGCTCATCGACCAACAGGAGCCAACTTGATCGATCAGCACTTGCGTTCTGAAAAGACCGTGATAATGATTGGTGCTGACGGCCAAAAGCGTTATGATCGGCACCCCGCTCAGCAGCGCTAAATTACGACGGGTTAGCCAAGCTCTACGCCCAATGTAGGTACAGGCAAAGCACAGCCAGCTAACAGGAACAAAGACAATGCCTAAATAAGTAGCGTTGCTCCAAAAAATTCGATCAGCCAGGTTAGCTGCTAGCAGGCTATAAGCATAGGTCAACATCCACTCGGCTAGCGCTAGGGAAAACACAATGAGTGAACCCGCCCCCGGTGCCTGCCGTCGTTGCCAAGTGACCCCAGCCAACAGAACCGCTGTAGCTGTGCCCAGCCCTAATGCAACGATCGCGGTGGAATATTGAATACACATAGCCTACGATCTTGCCATTAGCCGCTAAACAGCAACAGGCTGATGTTCTGAGTTTTTAATTAGGAAAAACAACCGCTAGCAATTGATGGCTTCTCCTAGATTCAGTCTATTGTTTTTTACAAAAATTTTTAGGCAGTATCAGCAATTTATCGGATTTGTTACGCTGTTTTACTGATTGTGAGACAGCTATATATAAGCCGGGTGTAAAGAAATGGCTGCTGTACTCAAATTTATTGTTTACGTTGGTATCAATCCAGGTTTTCAAACCTAACCCTCGCCACAAACATGGCTGCAAGCCACTGTCAGAAAAGCCTTGCTTCTGCCCTTTGCCCTCATCCTTCTGCCTTTAGCACTAGCTCTAGCGGCGGCTGCCAGCGATATTGGCGCAGATCAATTTTACCAGCGGCGCTAAAGACAATCCCCTCCGCTTCTAGCAAGTCCCTTTGCAAGTAGTCGGTTCCCTGACGCTGAGGAGAGTGAGAGACTTCTCCTTTGGCATTGACAACTCGCTGCCAGGGAACGTCAGCATCGCTAGTAACCCGGTAGAGCGCGTAGCCAACCAAGCGCGGCTTGCCAAACAGCCCCGCTAGTTCGGCGACTTGACCGTAGGTAGCAACCTGCCCAACCGGAATTTGTCGGACAATTTCGTAAATGCGATCGTAGGTAGACACTTAATCTGCTTTGGTGGCACAGGTAATGACTTGCACCGATTCGTCGGCGCAGTTGGCCGTCTTAAAACACAGCGGACAGTGCAGCACTATCAGCGATCGCCCTGCAACGGGTACACAATCAGACTTGCCGTAAACAGGGCCATCAGTGATAAAGCCACCTGCCTTAGTATCTAACGTCACCTGCCAGGACTGCTGCTGCAAGGTGGAAGGAATTGCAAACTCTACCAAATCAGGCTGAGCGTTAAAAAATAGCAAAAAGCTATCGTCTACAACGCGCTTACCCTGAGCGTTAGGGGTTCTGAGTTCTTCGCCATTGAGGAAAATGCCAATGGCTTTGGCTGAATGCTCATGCCAATCGTCATCTCGCACCTCGGTTCCATCGGGATTAAACCAACCTAAATCGCTCACTCCAGAACCATGAATTTCTCGCCCTTGAAACCAGTCACGCCGACAAAAGACCGGGTGCTGCCGCCGAAACTGAATCAGCTGACGGGTAAAGTCTAGTAGTTCTGCATTTTCAGCAGAAAGGTTCCAGTCAAACCAGGAAATTTCGTTGTCTTGGCAGTAGCCGTTGTTGTTGCCTTTTTGCGATCGCCCAAATTCGTCGCCCCCTAGCATCATCGGCACACCTTGAGAAAGCATCAGCGTAGCCAGAAAGTTGCGCTGCTGCCGCAGCCGTAGCTGCAAAATTTCGGCGTCATCGGTAGAGCCTTCTGCGCCACAGTTCCAAGAACGGTTGTAGCTTTCACCGTCGCGGTTATCTTCGCCATTGGCCTCGTTGTGCTTCTGGTTGTAGCTCACCAGATCGCGCAGCGTAAACCCATCGTGGCAGGTAATAAAGTTAATGCTGGCATGGGGCAGCTTGCCGTTAAATTCATACAGGTCTGAGCTACCCGTCATCCGAAAGGCAAATTCACCCAAACGGCAAGGTTCATCGCGCCAGAAATCGCGCATGGTATCGCGGTATTTACCGTTCCACTCCGACCATAGCAGCGGAAAGTTGCCAACCTGATAGCCTCCTTCCCCTAAATCCCAAGGTTCAGCAATCAGCTTTGTCACCGATAGCACCGGGTCTTGGTGAATAATGTCAAAAAAGGCGGCCAAACTATCAACTTCGTACAATTCCCGCGCCAGCGCTGAAGCTAAATCAAAGCGAAAGCCATCAACGTGCATTTCCAGCACCCAATAGCGCAGGCTATCCATAATTAGCTTCAAAATTTGCGGATGGCGGACGTTAAGCGAGTTACCGCAGCCAGTAAAGTCGATGTAGTAACGAGGATCTTCTTCGCTGAGGCGATAGTAAACCGCGTTGTCGATACCCCGTAGCGACAGGGTAGGGCCAAATTGGTTGCCTTCTCCTGTGTGGTTGTACACCACATCTAGAATGACTTCGATCCCCGCTTTGTGCAGCGCTTTTACCATCTGCTTAAACTCTTGCACCTGCTGGCCGTGAACCCCAGAGGCACTATAGCCAGCGTAAGGCGCAAAATAACCGAGGGAGTCGTACCCCCAGTAGTTGTGTAGTCCGACTCCAACCAGATGACCCGGATAGCGGTTGAAGTGGTGGACAGGCAGGAGTTCAATGGCAGTAATGCCTAGCGACTGTAAGTGAGCGATCGCGGCGGGATGCCCTAGCCCAGCATAGGTACCGCGTAAGTCTGGTGGAATATCGGGGTGCTGCTGAGTGAGTCCTTTAACGTGGGTTTCGTAAATGATGGTTTGATACCAGGGCGTGTTGGGAAAGCGATCGTCTTCCCAATCAAAGCTGGGATCAATGACAACCGCTTTAGGAATAAACTGGGCGTCATCTTGTTTGGATCGCAGCAAATCGCAGTCTACATCCGGCATCTGCTCTACCGGATAGCCAAAAATCTCGCTGCTGTGAATCACATCTCCCGCGATCGCCTTTGCATAAGGATCGATCAGCAGCTTATTCACATTAAAACGCTGCCCCTGTTCGGGCTGATGCCGCCCATAAACCCGAAAACCATAGCGCTGGCCGGGATGAATGCCCGGAATATAGCAATGCCAGACGAAGTTGCTAACCTCTGGAAGGGGAATCCGCGTTTCCTGTTCGTCTTCGTCAAACAGACACAGCTCTACTCGAATAGCATTTTCTGAAAAAAGAGCGAAATTAGTTCCTTGACCATCCCAAGTGGCCCCCAGCGGGTGGGATTTACCAGGCCAAATTTGTAGCTCCATAAAAACTCCCACTAAACCAGCAACATAAGCTCTCCACCGTATTTTAATAATTGCTTACATTTTTGCCATTTTCTAATCTAGTTAAAGAACTTGTGAAGTCAAACACACCGACTTTAAAGTCTTGATTAAAAAGCGATCGCTTAAGCTTCGCTTAACTTTATCGCATCTTCACTTAACCTTTCCGCATTTTTCCTTAATCTACAGTCGCTAGGCTACGAGGCGTGCGTATTTATACCAAGCGTTATCCGGCTCCTTGCTCAGTGCTTGATGACGTTCTTGTGTCTCTGAATCAATAGCTATCGATTAGTAGAGTAACGGTTCGACCTATCTATGTATAAGCTCCTCAAAAACACTGCTTTAGCCGCTAGCGGTTTGAGTCTGGTTGGATTTTTCACGGTAGAGCCAGTTTCTGCTTTTACCCTGACAGTTTTTCACAACAATGATGGTGAGTCAGCGCTATTACCCAGCACCGGGCCAGCGGGTAGCGAAGGGGGGGCGGCTGAATTTGTCGGGTTGCTCAACAACCTGCGGAGCACGGCTGTCAACCCCATCACCCTGTCATCAGGTGATAACTTTCTAGCGGGTCTTAGCTTTACCGCTAGTCAAGAGTCGGGTGTACTCTATGACGCTCAGGTGCTAGCCGCAATTGGTTATGATGCGATCGCCTTGGGTAACCACGACTTCGACTTCGGCCCTACTTTTTTAACCGACTTTATCAACACCTATTACGATGACTTTGGCGGTACGGCTCCTTTCCTCAGCGCCAATCTCAATTTTGCTAACACGCCGCTAGCGCCTTTAGTGGCAACGGGTCGGATTGCTGAAAGCACCATCATCAACAAAGGGGGTGAGCAAATTGGTGTTGTGTCTGCCATTACCGAAACCCTAGCCTCTATTTCTAGCCCCGGTGAAGTGGATGTTCAACCCGTTTTGGCAGAAGTCCAGGCTGAAATTGATCAGCTACAGGCTCAAGGGGTAGACAAAATTATTCTGATCAGCCACCTGCAGTCCATTAATACCGAAATTGATCTGGTACCCCAACTCAGCGGCGTCGATATTGTGATTGCTGGGGGAGGAGACGAACTGCTCATTAACGACCTCAACAATGCCCTCCCCAGCGATCAGGCAAATGTTGGCAGTGGGGCGGCTAGCGTCTTTGGTTCTTACCCTGTAACCGCTACTAACGCCGACGGTCAGCTTGTGCCGATTGTCACTACGCCAGGTGAGTATGGCTACATAGGCCGTCTAGAGGTTGAGTTTGATGGCGGCATTGTCACCGCTTTTAACGGCGAACCCATTCGGGTTTTAGCTGCTGACCTGGCCGCGCAAGGGATTGAACCCGATGCCACTATCGCCAGTGAAGTGATCGCGCCCCTGGAAGCGGCGGTAGCTGCCTTAGAAGCTCAGGTCGTCGGTGAGAGCGAAGTAGACCTCAACGGGGTTCGGGGTTCGGTACGGACGACTGAAACCAACTTAGGTAACCTGATAGCCGATGCGCTGCTCTGGCAAGCTCAGCAGCTAGCCGATTCTCTAGGTGCCGAAACCCCAGTCATTGCCCTGCAAAACGGGGGCGGAATTCGCAATAATGCCATCATTCCGGCAGGCGACCTTACGGTTAAAGACACGATTGATATTCTGCCTTTTCCCAACTTTGTCTCGATTGTCGCTGACGTAGTACCCGCTCAAGTGAAGGCTATTTTTGAAAATGCCTATGCTGCGGTTGAAAATGTCGGGGGCGCTTTTGCGCAAGTGGCAGGGGTTCAAGTTGGCCTTGATCTGTCGGCTGCACCGGGTAGCCGGGTGATTGATGTCCAGCTAGAGGATGGTACCTATATCGTCAAAAACGGCCAGGTCGTAGATGGCGCGCCGACGATTGCCCTCGCAACGATTGACTTTTTAGCCCGTGGGGGCGATGGCTATCCCTTGGCTGATAATCCGTTGACCAATGTTGGAGTTTCTTACCAGCAGGCGTTGCAAAACTATATCGCGGCTTCAGCCAATGAAGGAGGACTTGAGGGTGTAGTGACAGCAGCCCAGTATCCTGTCGGTGGCGAAGGTCGCATTTTTGAAACTGAGGCTGTTCCTGAACCGGGAACCTTTTTGAGCCTGCTCGGATTGGGCGCTTTAGGGGCTGGGGTGCTCAAGCGTCGCCAGACAGCCGCTTAGTTGACCAGGCCAAGCGCCTAAGCTAAGCGCAAACGTTTAAAGAGGGCAAGTTTATGACTTGCCCTCTGACGTCTTAATTTGAAATGCGTCGATCGCCCTTTTTGCAACAACAGAATCCTTTTTGTTAAACCATTATCGCTGTGGTCATTCGGCTTGAGACCCTTCACCTGCTGCAAGCTACGGATAGAACAGCTTGCCTTCTGCTCTTACTCTCATCTGCCAACTTTAGCGCTGCGATCGCTGTTGGCAGCGCCGCATCAAAGTGCCTAAACTGCCAGCCGCGATCGCTGCTAGCCAAAAAGAAGGTTCTGGCACTGGGGGCGTTTGGGGCACCGTCGAGTAAGGAATAGGGGCTGAAGCTGCGCCTAAAAACTGGCGATCGCCTCCGCTGGGGCTTTTAAGCGCCAAGTCAAAAGTGCCAACTCCTGTAAACGGATTAATCAACACTTGTTCTCCCTGCTGGGTATAGCCATATAGAGCACCGTTGCTGATTGCTAATCCGGTGATAGCGGCAAAACCGACGCTACCAATATCTGCCGCCGCTCCACTGGGCGTTAGCGAGAAGAGAATGCTGGTGGGACTGGTTACATTTTCTTGCCGGATAGCCCAAAATCGATTGCGATCGGCGTCAAACACCAGATCTCCGTAGATGCCTACGGCTAATCCAGCTACAACCGCAGTTGCCAAGCCTGTGACAGGGCTAACCTGGTAAACCTGTCCGGTTTGCGATTGGGTGTCTAACCCAAGGGCATACAGTCGGTCTTGAGAATCAAAGCTCAGGCCAGTAACCAACACCGAAGCAGCTAGCCCTAAACTCCCAATCGCTGTAGCCGTTTTCCCTTCAATTTGATAAAGCTGTTGATCCGCGGTCACGCCAACTATTTTGCCCGACTGAGATAAAGCAACATCGTTAAAACGCGACCCCACAAAGGTGGATGAAAAGTCACCCAAAGCGGGATCAACGGTGCCGATTTCGCCCAAATCAGTATTGAGCACAACTGAAGCCGCGTATCCGGGGCAAGCGATCGCTAAGCTCAGCAAAACAGTGCCGCCCAAAAATCTAGATGATGACCGTGAGACTTGCATGAATAAATAGCCTTTGGCTCAAACCCGGTATGACGTTTATATAAAACTACTTTTTGAGTTTCATTCGCAGCATCACACTGCGGACGTAGCTCATTGAGCATGGGCTTTTCAGGAACAGTCAATTTATACAACGGTGAGTGGCAAACTGGTTTTGTTTGATACAAGTTTTCAAAGAATCAGATCTGTTTTTTGGCTAGCGCGATCGCCAGCGTTATGGCCTTTACTGGCGGCTGGTGCCACCAAAGCCTTTTAATTTGTCAATGACCACGGCAAATTTAATTAACTTTGCTCAATAGCAAAAGCGTTGACACTCCTGAAAGTGTCTCTAGCTGGCCCCTTTTAGAGATGGGCGATCGCAAACTAGAAAGGAAACCTTCTCCAGCTTGTTACAAAACGTTACAAAGCTGGGCATAATGGTTGAGAACGCCCACCTTCATTAGAGCTTCAGTAAACCCAAGCTCTTTTTATTGTTTGCTTTACCCAGTTCATCGCAGCGTTTTTTAGGGTAGACACAGACAAGGGCGTTCAGTCCAATCACGTCTCTTGAAGTTGTTCAAGATTAAGTGCAATGAATAACCGCGTTTCTGGTTTTCAAGCAAACAGTTATGGGTCACTACAATTACCCAAATTTGATGTTTTCCGTCCACTCCGAGCTTGGCTCGACAACCTCAACGTTCAACGCCAGACAACCGCTCGTCGCTTGGCAAAGTTGATTCCCGCCCAGTGTCCTTTTGAACGAGATATTCTCGTCTTCGGGCGTAAGGTCGGCCACATTCCGCCACTTTGCAAACTCAATCCGCTTTATGAAGAGTTGGTCAGCCTGCGGTTTCGCGCCTTGTGCTACCTGGCTGATGAGTGCGGCGAAGATATTTCAGCTTATATCTAAAGTTCAGGTTGGTTTGGGTCGTCAGCAAGTTGCCTGAGGCGTACCGCTTTAACCAGCCAAAAGCCCAACTTGATAGGCCCCAAACCTTCAAGGGAAAAATAGGCTTGCCCTGGTTTTTCCAACTTAAAACTGAGTGATTCTGTTTTAAGCCAAACCAGGTTGCCTGCTGGAATAAACTTACCCTACTGAACTTGCCGTTACCGCTTATGGAGCCTTACGCCAAACTTTTTGTTGTTGGCTGCCCTCGTTCAGGCACTACCTGGCTAAAGCGAATGCTAGCAGAACATCCTCAAGTGCTAGCGATCCCGCCAGAAACCTATCTTTACAACGTGTTTTATAACCCGTTTGTCAAAACAGCCCATCTCTCCCTATCGCAGCGGTTGAAAGCGGCCAAAAGCTTGATCAAAGTTTATGGACTGCTGCCAATTTTGAAGGGCTTTTCCTCGGAGGATCTGTGGCAAGGGGCTTTGAAATACTATGATGCCTACGCCAGCAAGCAAGAAAAAGTTGGGCCGCACCATGCCGTAAGCCGTGCTGATCTAGCAAAGTATATCCAAACGGTTCGAACCCAATACGCCGACCTGAGCCAACCTGAACAAGCAAAACAGTTAGTTCGCCTGATTTTAGATGGTTATTTTGCCCAGCACAGTGAACCTCGTCACCGGGTTCTAGTGGAAAAAACACCGATCAATATCAAGTTTGTAGATGTTATTCTCAACTCTTTCCCGGAGGCAAGAGTTGTCGAGATTATTCGCGATGGTCGGGATGTGCGAGCCTCTTATCAGGCTTTTGCCACTTCAGAAGCCTGGGCGCGGCAGAGCACAGCACAGGTTATCACCAACTGGAAGACCTGTATTCATTGTGGCGATCGCTTTCGGCAAGACAGTGCCTTTCGCGATCGCATTCACCTGGTTCGCTATGAAGAACTGCGCCGCCACACACCTTTAGAGTTGCAAAAGATTTTAGACTTTGCCCAACTCGATCAGCAGCCAAGCGTTGTTGAACAGATTATTCAAGCCACAGATATCAGTCGGCAAAAAGACAAAGGCGAAGGCAAACTGGTGAACAAAGGCGATATTGGCACGGGTTCGCGCCTGTCTTCTCAAGATTTGGCAATTATTGACAAGATTGCCGGATCTACACTGCAGCGCTTGGGCTATCACTAGCAACGGGCAAAAAGCTTTGGCTCAGCTTTACAACGGCTCAGCCGATTCCAAAACCGCTGCTAGCAGTCCTGGAAAACGTTCTTGCAGGTCTTGCTGTCGCAGGGAGTTATAGCATTCTCGGCCTTCGGTGCGGCTGTAGATGAGTCCGGCTTCTCGCAAAACCTTGAAATGATGCGACAGGGTAGATTTAGCCGCAGGCAAGGCTAGGCCGCTACAGGTAAGTTCGCCTTGCTCAGCCAAGCGGCGGACAATTTCTAAACGATAGTTGTCACTGAGGGCGTAGAGAACCGCCGACAGAGAGATGTCTTCTTTTGTAGGGTGATTTAAAGTCCTCATGTTTGCATTATGCCAGTGAGAATGCTAAGCTTCAATTGTTCAAAAATTGTCGAACAATTGAAGTAACTGCGATCGCTACACGTATTTCAGTTGAGCTTATAGGAGGTTTTTTATGACGACTGCAACTGCTCAAGTTGACCTATTCACGCCTGTTCAAGTAGGCCGCTACACGTTGCCTAATCGGCTGGTGATGGCTCCTCTCACCCGCAATCGTGCTATAAACAACGTGCCTCAGTCGGTTCACCAAATTTATTATTCTCAGCGGGCATCAGCCGGATTGATTATCTCAGAAGCTACTCAGGTTTCCCCTTACGGCGTTGGCTACCCCGATACGCCCGGTATTTATTCGGCAGAGCAAACAGCAGTTTGGCAAAAGGTCACCGAAGCGGTTCATGGGAATGGTGGCCGCATTTTTCTACAGCTCTGGCACGTCGGTCGAATTTCTCACCCTTTGCTACAGCCTAATGGTGAGTTGCCTGTAGCACCTAGCGCCATCAAGCCTGCTGGCGAAGCCTCAACCTATGAAGGTATGAAGCCTTTTGTCACCCCTCGCGCCTTGGAGACTGAGGAAATTCCGGAAATTGTTGAGCAGTATCGTCAAGGGGCTAAAAATGCCCTAGCGGCTGGGTTTGACGGGGTTGAAATTCACTCGGCTAACGGCTATTTGCTCGATCAGTTTTTGCGAGATGGCGCTAATCAGCGGAGCGATCGCTATGGTGGCTCGATCGAAAACCGGGCACGATTGCTGCTAGAAGTGACGGCGGCAGTCGTCGATGTTTGGGGCAGCGATCGCGTGGGGATTCGGTTCTCGCCCAGCGGCAGCTTCAACGATATGTCGGATTCTAATCCAGAGGCGCTGTATCGCTACTTGGCGGAGCAGCTTAATGGCTTTAATCTGGCCTATCTTCACATTATTGACCCTCGACCGGGTGAAGATAAGTTTGAAATTGGCACGCGCTTCTTTCGTTCAATCTATAACGGCACTTTGATTGCAGCGGATGGTTACGACAAAGCCAGCGGCAATGAGATTTTGGCTGAAGGTAACGCTGACTTAGTGGCTTATGGCCGCCTGTTTATCGCTAATCCAGATCTGCCTAAGCGCTTTAAGCTAGATGCCCCATTGAACCAGTACGATCGTTCAACTTTCTATGGTGGCGATGAGCATGGCTATATCGACTATCCGTTTCTGGAAGAGTCTTTAGAGGAATCGATCAAGCCTAGCTTGGCCTAGTCAGCCGCGGCTCGACTGATCTTGAGGGGCTGTTGCGGGGGCTTGAGCATGGCTAAAGCGGAACCACCATAGCTCAGCCCCTATTAAGGCAATGCCAGCCAGCGTGACGCCAATTTTGAGCGGCAGCGGCTGCTCGATTTTTTCAAACTGGCGTGGGTTCTCAGCCGGAGGGGTATGAGGCTGGGCGATCGCAACCTCTGCTGCTAGGCTTAATCCCAAGGCGATGCCTAACATTTGCTGAATCAAGTGGCTGGGGTTTTTCATCGTTGGAGCCTCTAGACTTTGGCCGAAAAGGGCTGAGGACGAAAGTTGCGTAGTCGCAGTGCATTAGTGACTACCGACACCGAGCTAAAAGCCATCGCCGCCCCGGCAATTACCGGACTCAGCAGCCAGCCAAACAGGGGGTAGAGTATTCCCGCCGCGATTGGAATGCCCAGGACGTTGTAGATAAAGGCAAAAAATAGGTTTTGGCGAATATTGCTCATGGTCGCTTGGCTGAGCTGAATTGCCGTCACCAATCCGCGCAAATCCCCCGAAATCAGCGTAATATCACTCGCCGCGATCGCCACATCTGTTCCCGTTCCAATGGCAATTCCCACATCCGCCTGTGCCAGCGCCGGAGCATCATTAATACCATCCCCCACCATTGCCACCGTTCTCCGGCCTGAACCCTCACTAGATCGCGCTTTACCCTTCCCCTCCTCCTCAACCTTCTCCCCCTCTCCGCGTCCCCGTCTCTCCGCCTCTCCCCCTCTCCGCGTCCCCCCCTCTCCGCGTCCCCGCCTCCCCTGCTGCAACTGTTTCACCACCGTCGCCTTTTGGTCGGGGTGAACTTCGGCAATCACTTCGGTAATGCCCACTTCACGGGCGATCGCTTGGGCGGTTTGGCGATTGTCGCCTGTGAGCATAATCACTTCAATGCCCATCTTTTGCAAAGCCTTAACCGCAGAGGCCGACGCAGGCTTGAGCGCGTCGGCAATGCCAAAGAGTCCTTCAACTTCTCCATCAATTGCAATCCAGGCGGTGGTTTGGCTAGCCGCTTCCCAACTTTGGCATAGAGATTGCAGCGTATCGGTGGCAATGGCTAGTTCCTCCAGCCAACGCTGAGTCCCGATTTGCACCCAGCGGTCTGAAACCAGACCTTGTACGCCTTTACCCGCGATCGCCTCAAATTTTTCTACTTTAACTGCGCTGATATCGCTGTGAGAAATAGCTTGAGCTTGAGCATATTGGGCGATCGCCTCAGCTAGGGGGTGTTCTGAATTTTGCTCTAAAGCTGCGGCTAGCTTTAGCAGCTTGAGTTCATTGTCATTGGCAGTTCCCCGCGTCGTGGCAAAGTTAATCACAGTGGGTTTGCCTTGGGTGAGGGTTCCGGTTTTGTCTAGCACCAGAGTTTGAATATCGTGAGCCAGTTCTAAACTGTCAGCTCCTTTGATGAGAATGCCGTTTTCAGCGCCCTTTCCAGTTCCGACCATAATCGAGGTGGGAGTGGCTAACCCCAGGGCACAAGGGCAAGCAATAATCAGCACGCCAACGGTGTTAATTAGCGCCAGCGTGAAATTGCCCATGAGGTTGAACCAGATAATGAAGGTGAGGAGGGCGATCGCAATTACACCAGGTACAAACCAGGCAATAATCTGGTCGGCCAATCGTTGAATTGGAGCTTTTGAACCCTGCGCCTCTTGCACTAGCTGGACAATTTGAGCCAGCAGTGTTTCTTTTCCTACCCGCGCCGCCCGAAACTTAAAACTGCCTGTTTTGTTAATCGTGGCTCCAATAACTTCATCGCCCCTCGACTTGGCAACGGGCAAAGGCTCACCCGTCACCATTGACTCATCGACTGTGGAAGATCCTTCAACCACATACCCATCTACCGGAATTTTTTCGCCGGGACGCACCACGACAACGTCATCGACCACCACGGCGGCTAAAGGCACATCTACTAGCTGATCTGCTCGAATCACTCGCGCTGTTTTGGCTTGCAACCCCATGAGCTGACGAATGGCTTCTGAGGTTTGCCCCCGCGCCCGCTGCTCTAAAAATCGCCCTAATAAAATGAGCGTAATAATGACGGCTGCTGATTCGTAATAAACTTCGGGACGCAAACCTTGGGAAAGCAAAATGTTGGGAAATAGCGTGATAACGACTGAGTAAAGATAAGCCGCCCCAGTTCCTAACGCTACCAGCGTATTCATATCAGCCGCATGTCGCTTAAATGCCTTCCAAGCGCCGACAAAAAAGCTCTGACCACACCAAACCATCACAGGCGTGGTCAAAATGAGCTGCAACCAGGGATGGTGTAGCCAATCTGGGATCAACGGCAACGCCAACCCCGTCATCATCGGGATAGACCCAAAGACTAAAAGAATGCTAATCACCGCACCCAACAGCACCTTATGCCACAGTTGTTGCTGCTCTGCCCGCCGCGCTGCCTGATCAGCCTCTTCTGTGACGGCGGCTAAGGGTTCTGCGCCATAGCCCGCTGCTGAAACTGCCTGCTGAATGGTGGCTAAACTGACTTTTTGCGGGTCGTACTGCACAGTAGCCTGTTCCATGGCAAAGTTAACATTGCCAGCTGCTACGCCTGGAACTGCTTGAATAGCAGTCTCGATCGCATTGGCACAGCCAGCACAACTCATACCCTTGAGGCGAAGATGGGTCGTTTCCATAGCAAGCTATTTCTATCTCTACTGCTAGGATAAAGTCTCCAGTAGACTAGAGAGTCAATCTTCTTGGCAAAGCAAGCATTAGCCCAGCAGCAGGCCAAACAACGCCACAGTGTCGAACGGCTCCAAACCTGCTTACAATCGGAAAAATAGACAGATTAGCGGCGTGCCGACTTTACCCTCCTTCGAGATTGACTTAGTTTTTGAGTGTCTGCGTCAGGCAGTACAGCCCTACCCCAAAGCCGCCATGTTTGAGTTGGCAGAGCAGGGCTACGACTCTTTATTTGAGCAGTTGATCGCGTGCATTCTCTCTATTCGCACCTATGACGAAGTCAGTATCAGGGTTGCTCAGCGGTTGTTTGCCAAAGCCAGAACGCCAGCGGCGATCGCCCAACTCAGCCTTCTCGACCTCAACAATCTGATACAGAAAAGCACTTTTGCCGATCGCAAGGCGGTGCAAATTCAAGCGATCGCCCAGCAGATTTTAGCCGATTACAATGGTGAACTACCCGCCGATCCCGCTATTCTCAGTGGCTTTAACGGTGTTGGCCCCAAATGTACACACCTAGCTCTCGGCGTCGCCTTGGGCTATGCCTGCATCAGCGTTGATATTCACGTTCACCGGGTCACCAACCGCTGGGGCTATGTGCAAACCAAAACGCCTGAAAAAACGCTAAAAGCGCTGGAAGCAGTTTTGCCTCAGCGCTACTGGATTGAGATCAACAAACTGCTTGTGCCGTTTGGCAAGCACATCTGCAAAGGTAGCCAGCCCCAATGCCGCACTTGTCCTCTGCTAGATCTGTGTGCCCAAGTTGGCGTCGATGGCAGCTAAAGGCGGGTCTTAACCCGGTGGTTGTCGTTGTAACCCGCATAGCCCGCTTTTGTCAGTTTGGGGAAAATCGACAAATTTACGTCATTTGAGTCTACAAGAAACCAAAATTTGCCCCAATTTTGAGACAAGAGGGATCAATTGACGCAGCAGCAAAAACCGACGCTAGCCGGAGGCCGAGAAACAACCCGTCGAATAGATTTCTAAATCGCAGCTTAAAGAACCAGGGAATTAATTGGCAGCGCCGCCCACAACCACATTGCGAATACGCAAGCTAGGGCCACCGCAGCCTACAGGTAAGCCTCCTTGTCCGCCTTTGCCACACCCCCCCGATTCATCCCAATAGAAATCATCCCCAATGGCTTCAATATCCGCCAATGTCCGAAACACATTCCCAGAGAGGGTGACATCTCGAACGGGTTCAGCAATTTCGCCCTGGCGAATCATCCAAGCTTCACCCGCAGTAAAGGTAAACATTTCACCGTTGGTCATGCCGCCCAACCAGTTACGGGCATAGACGCCTTCTTTGATATCTGTAAACAAGTCTTTAACAGGCGTCTCACCGCGCTCAATCCAGGTATTGGTCATACGCACCAGCGGCGGATAGTGGTAATTGAGACAGCGGGCATTTCCTGTCGGGGCTTCATTGAGCTTTCCAGCCGTTTCGCGCGAGTGTAGCCGACCGACGAGTACCCCATTTTTAATCAGTTGTGTGGTGGTTGCTGGTGTACCCTCGTCGTCAAAAGCGTAGCTTCCCCGGTGCCCTTCTGGGGCAGCCCCATCAAAAATTTGCAGGTTTTCAGGCCCGAAACGACGCCCTAAGGTCATAACTTCTAGCACATCTGGATTTTCGTAAGCCATATCTGCTTCAGACAAGTGACCAAATGCCTCATGCACAAACAGACCTGTCAAAATGGGATCAATAACGACGCAATAGGTATTGCCTTTGACCGGAGGGAGCTTGAGAGCTTCGACAGCACGCTTGGCAGCTCCGAGTACCTGCTCATCTAAATTTTCTAGATCTTCGTAGGCTTTGCGAGAACCCGTGGTTTCTCTTCCGGTTTGAACTGTTTCCCCATTGCGTGCAGTCGCAGCAAAGCGCATCTCCATATCAACCCAGCTTTGCTCAATCAGGGTTCCTTCAGAAGTAGCGAGTAAAATGCGCTGAGCGCTGTCGTTATAGCGAACTGAAGTTGTAGTGACTTGAGTATCTACTTGCTGCAAAATATCAGCATAGTGACTGCAAAGGTCTTTTTTGCGGTGAAGGGAAATTTGACGCGGATCGCTGCCAGTTAACTTTAAGCGATGAACCACCTGGATTGGCTCAATGGCAGCTAGCAGCGTTTCTTCATCGCCGACTAACCGAGCAGCAGCGATCGCTTCTTCTAATCGAGCTTTGAGGTTAGAAAGCCGATTAAAGCTGGCAAATCCCCATCCTCCTTTGTAGCAAGCCCGTACTTGACCACCAATAGAAAGTCCTTCACTGAGGGTTTCTACTTTGCCTCCCCGCAGCAAAATATCGGTACCTTCAGCTTCTTCTAGACGAATCGCCAAATAGTCAACCTGTGGCGCATAGCGGGCAATCAGCTCAGTTAGTAAATCTTTTCCCTGGTCTAAAGGTGAAGCCATAGATAATTTAAGGCAGCAAAGCGTTGAGTCTTTCGTCTATTGTGCCGTCAAATCTATCAAATCGGTCTAAGATCAAAGGCGCATGGCAGATAGAAGCGGCTGAACAAGCAGTGCTGCTTTAGGATCACAACTTATGACTGGTGAACTTGACTATTCCCTTCCGCCCGCTGTTCGACGAATTGCCAGCACCTTTCGGCTGATTGGCTGGATCAGCTTCTGGGCGCAGATTGTGCTTTCAGTCGTTTCTGGATTTCTACTGCTATTCGCGATTTCAGGGCTGAGTTTTCGGCAAGCAGACAGCAATCAGTCTAGCCCTGGCACGGGGGCCGGGTTGTTTTTTGCTACTTTAGCGCTGTTTGTCGTTTTTTTTAGCGCTTATTGGGCTTTTCGTTATACGCGTTTGGCGCGTAAACTGCGATCGAGTCGGCCTGATGCTCGTCCTAAGCCCAAAGATGCTGTGCGGGCAATCCAAGTTGGACTGATAGCGAGTTTGGCGGGCATGTTGTTGACGCAGCTTGGGGCAGGCGCAATTGTAGGCGCTTTGATCTTCAAGTCTTTTGAGCAGCCTACGCAAGGGGGTGTTATCCTCAGCCCCACCGCTGTTCGTGGTTTTATTACTTCGTTTGATTTGCTGATCGTGCAGGCCAATACCAATACCAGCATTGCCCACTTTGTGGGGATCGTCTCGTCTTTATGGCTATCGCGGGCTGTGAATCGGCAGTAGAGGTTTGGCAAAAACTGTTAGCTGTATCGGCCAAGCCTACCTCTAAATTTCAAAAGAGATGTTGACAGGATGCACCATAGACAGATCCTTTGGTGCATCCTCTTTACTTATAGTTGCCTTGTAGCTGTAGCTAGCCCGGTTACAAATATTTTTTCAGCAGCAGGTGCAGCTTTTCTTTGGTCTGCTCTGGAGCTTGAGACAGCGGTGTGAGAATGGCATATTGCAAGGCAGAGTGGGCTTCAGAAGCGGGAGGATTTTGAGCCAGTTGCTTAACCACTGCTTGAATAACGCGCTGAGCATTAATGGCATTTTTGCGCAGATTACCAATAACCATTTCTACCGTGACGCTGTCGTGGTCGGGGTGCCAGCAGTCGTAGTCAGTTACCAGGGCTAGGGTTGCATAGGCGATTTCGGCTTCTCGTGCTAGCTTAGCTTCGGGTAGGTTGGTCATGCCGATCACGGTGGCATCCCAACTGCGGTAAAGATTAGACTCAGCTTTGGTAGAGAAAGCTGGCCCTTCCATGCAAACGTAGGTGCCCCCTTGATGCAGTGTTACCTGATCGAGGTTGAGGCTAGCTACAGCCGTGGCTAATTCCTGGGCAAGTTGGGGACAAACCGGATCACCAAAGGCAATATGAGCGACAATCCCATCGCCAAAGAAAGTAGAAACTCGATTTTTGGTGCGATCGATAAACTGATCGGGCACAACCATATCTAGCGGTTTGACTTCAGCCTTAAGCGAGCCAACGGCTGAAGCCGAAATAAGATATTCAACCCCAAGCTGCTTCATCGCGTGGATGTTGGCTTGAAAGGGCAGTTCTGAAGGCATTAAATGATGGTGCCGACCGTGGCGGGCGAGAAAAGCAACCTGGGTGCCCTCTAAGGTGCCGACGATTATGGCATCGGATGGAGAACCGAAAGGCGTTTCTAGCTGAACTTCTTCTATATCTTGCAACGCCTCCATTTGATAGAGGCCACTACCGCCAATAATGCCAATCTTTGCTTCAGTCACGCTGTCTGCTCCCATGTAGACGCCCCCTATCTTAACGGCAGAGCGGGCGATCGCGCGATGTAAAGTATCCCTTAATATTCGTTACAGATTCTAAAGGGAACTTCTCAGCTAAGCTGAGCTTATTCTGTTGCATTAGATGCAGCAACTTGTCTAGCAATCACTCTAGGTTTGTTTTGTAGCTGTTTCCTCCCTTAGCCTGACGAAAATATTCTTCTCAGGATAGAGAGACAAATAAATTAATAATAGTTACAATATTTTACAAATTGATTTTTACAAGGTTAAGCACAAAATGATTTCAGAAGCTTCTATTTGGGTAGCTGCTTTATCTGGGTTAGCTGCCGCTTACTGGGTATACTCTCAACACACGACTGAGTCAGCCCCTCAGCCTGAGCTAATTCCGGTGCGGATTAAAGACCGCTAACGAATTTAGTGATTTGTTTTATTCGCTGTTCGGATGTGTAAAGGCATTTGAGCGGCGTTTTTTCTCCTAAGTTTTTTGAGTGTCCGTTGGCAATGAAATCTTCTACCTCCACGACTGACTCGGTTCGCGCTTATCTAAAGGAGATTGGCCGGGTACCCATGTTGACCCACGAAGAAGAAATTGTTCTGGGCAAACGGGTGAAACGGCTCTGTCAACTCGAACAACAGCGCGAGCAGGTGGCTGAAACCTTAGGAAGGGAACCTAGTTTGAGTGAATGGGCTGCAGCCGTTGATTTAGCTGAGGCTGATCTGCAAAAAACCGTGGAAGCGGGTAGCTTGGCTAAGCGTCGCATGGTGGAAGCCAATCTGCGGCTGGTTGTTTCGGTGGCAAAAAAGTATCTCAAGCGCAATGTTGATCTATTAGATCTAATTCAAGAAGGCACGATTGGCATGCAGCGCGGGGTTGAAAAGTTTGATCCGACTAAGGGCTATCGCTTTTCGACTTATGCTTACTGGTGGATTCGTCAGGCAATCACCCGCGCGATCGCGGAAAAAAGCCGGACAATTCGTTTGCCGATTCACATTACCGAAAAGCTGAACAAAATCAAGAAAGCCCAGCGACAGCTTACCCAAAAGTTGGGCTATGCACCTTCTGTGACCGATCTGGCTCAGGAATTAGATCTAACGCCTAAGCAAGTACGCGACTACCTGGAAAAGTCACGACAGCCTTTGTCTCTAGATTTGCGCATTGGAGACAATCAGGACACAGAGCTGGGCGAACTGCTAGAAGATACTGGCATGACCCCAGAAGAGTACACGACCCAATCGGCTCTTAAGCTTGACCTTGATGCCATGCTTGCTGATTTGACACCGCAGCAGCAGCAAGTGTTGTCTTTGCGCTTTGGTTTGGCAGACGGTCGCTCAATGACGCTGGCAAAAATTGGCGATCTAATGAGCATTAGCCGCGAACGGGTGCGACAAATAGAGCGTGAAGCCCTGAGCAAGTTACGTAAGCGGCAGTTAGACATCCGAGAATATTTGGCAGGCTAGCCTATGGCTGAGCCATAGCGCTTCGCCGCGAGTTGCTTGAGCTAAAAGCAAGCCTTTAGACAATAGACTAGCCGTTAAGCCAGTTGGATAGTCGGTTTAAATCAGTGGCTTGAGTGTTTCTATTAGCAAGCGGTTTTGAGCCGCTGTTCCTACGGTAATGCGGAGCTTATCGGCTAACCCTGGTTGGTCGAAATAGCGGACTAAAATACCCTGTTGTTTGAGGGCAGCTTGCAGAAAGGCCGCATTGCCAGAGGGTGGGGTGGCCAAGACAAAATTGGCTTGAGAGTTGAGAACTGCAAAGTCTAGATCCTTCAGCGCGATCGTTAGCTGAGCGCGGTCGGCTTTGACCTTCGCAGCACAAGCATTTTTATAAGTTTGATCTTGCATCGCTGCTGTGGCTACTTGGGTAGCGATCGCGTCGATATTGTAGCTATCTTTAACTTTGAACAAGCCAGAAAGTAGCTGAGGATTAGCAATGCCAAAGCCCATACGCAAACCTGCCAGCGAATAGCCTTTTGACAAGGTTCGTAGCACAATGACGTTGGTAAATTCTGCCACCAACGGTAAGGCAGTGTCTTCGGCAAAATCGATATAGGCTTCGTCAATGACCAAGATACCCTTAACTTGCTGAGCCAACTGCCGTAGTTCGGCTAGGGGTATGACATGGCCAGTAGGGCTGTTGGGTGAAGCAATAAACGTCACGGCTCCAGCCGCTGCCACTAACGCTTCGAGGGGGAACTCAAAATTATCACCATAGGGAATTTCGATCGCGGTAGCAGGGTGCAGGGCTGATAGCGTTCGGTACAGCACGTAGGTCGGCATGGGATAAACCACTGGGCGATCGCGACCTTCAGCACACGCCCGAATCAACACATTGAGCAGTTCATCGCTGCCATTGCCAACAATTATCCAATCTGCTGGTACGGCTAGAACCTGGCTAACGGCCTGACAAAACGCCTTGGCATAGGGGTCAGGGTAGCGCCGCAGCCACTCGCTATCAAGCGTACGCAAAACCTTAATGGCTTGCGGTGAAGGCGGGTAGGGATTTTCGTTGGTGTTGAGCTTGATGATGGGGGTTCCCGGTTTGGGTTGCTCCCCTGGCCGATAACCGCCAGCAGCGTCAATGGCAGGCCGAAAGTAACTCATGGCTAGTCTGGCAGCACGTAGGAGGGTAAGTCCTGCAAATCGGCTAAAGGCATTTTGTTGAGGTTGCGCACCTGTAGGTCTTGATAAAAAGTTTGCTGATGCATTTCAACCTTGGATTGAGCCGAGAGAAACAATAGCCCCCAAAAGATACCTACTTTTTCGTGTTTGTAAGCTTGCTCAGGAGAGTCAAATTCGTGCTGCTCTAAATTATCAGGACGAAATTGCGGCCAAAGTTCAATCAGTTTTTCAAATTCGATCCACTCTAGCGCTTCTTCTAACTCGTCCCAGTAGGTGTCTAAAAAAGCTTCTAGCGCCGCAGCGATTTCAGACAGATTTTCTTGGTGGGCTAGCTGAGCGATCGCGCGTACCGCTTGCCGCTTAGACTGAGGCTTGGCTTGGCGCTTGCGCAGACGAGTGGGGTTTTCTTCTAGTACAGTGGCAATTAGCTCAAGCTGTTCAATTAGCTCATTGAGCGTTACCTGCCGTTTTGCTGGCGGAGCAGCTACCGCCCGTCGATGCAAATGCCGTTCGAGGTTTCGCGGTAACGGCGTTTCAACCAGATTTTCATTTTCTAAAAACTCGTCACCGCCAAAATCGGCTTCAACTTCTTCAACTTCAGCCCGTACCAGGGTGTCTGCCTTCAACAGCACCAGCATGGCAGCATAGAGAAAGGCTTCTCCCGACTCCGAAAGGCTGGCTTCATAAGCGGTGCGTCCATTGAGCTGGCCGCTATTTTGCTGGAGCTGCAGCGTGCCCAAAAAGCGATCGATCACGTCGATGACTTTCACATCCCACGGGTCAATTTCTCCTTGTTCGGCTAAATCAATGAGAAAAGCGATCGCGCTTTGGGCGAGGGGAAGAGCCATAATGACGGTGGGTTGCGGACTTTGGCGAGAGCGGAGATCAGGAGCGAGGGACGCCTCGCCCCTACAGTCTAACTGGCATAGGCTTTGCTAGATTCAGTCTCTTCGCCGTTGCTGTTGTTGGCTGCTGGCAGCATGAGTTTTTGCTCTTCTAGTTCAACCCGGTAGCGTTCAATATTTTGCTCCAGTTCTTGAATGCGCGTATCTCGCTGCTGCACCTCTTGGTTTTTAGCAAAGTAGTTTTGTACCTGTATCCAGACGCTGAACACCCAGGCCAAAACAGCCCCAAGCCCCATGGCAACAATCAATTCAACGCATAGGGGAGCTTGTAAATCAATTCCTCGGACAATGTGAATGACGGCTGGGTCAGTGTTTTCAATGCCAAAGAGGACAAGTGCCAAACAAATGACGAAAATGACTACAAAGTTAACTTGTCGCATCGGTCCGCTCCTCAAGTCAGCTTAGAATCGGTCAAAAACATGAAGTCACCCTCTACTGTAACCGCCAAACCAAATTCTGACCTATGTAAAGGCTATTTAACAGCAGGGATCAAGTTTTTCTGACTAAGCTTTATCTAGGGTTTGGCCTCAGCCCTCAGTTAACAGCGCCTTGGCCGCTTGCAGGGTGTCGGCTTCCGAGGCAGGTTTGTCGTGCCGCCAACGCAGAATTCGGGGAAACCGGACTGAAATGCCAGATTTGTGCCGCTTGGAGGCTGCAATGCCTTCAAACCCAATTTCAAAAACTTGGATAGGTTCTACTGAACGAACAGGGCCAAAGCGTTCGGTGGTGTGGCGACGAATCCAGCGATCGAGTTTTTCAATTTCAGCGTTGTCTAGGCCAGAGTAGGCTTTGGCAAAGGGTACCAGCGTTTCGTTTTGCCAGAGCGCAAAGGTGTAATCGGTAAACAGGTTGGCTCGTTTGCCGCTGCCTGCTTGGGCGTAGATCAAAACAGCGTCTAACGTCATCGGGTCAACTTTGTATTTCCACCAGTAGCCCCGCTTGCGACCCACTAAATAGGGACTGTCTAACGCTTTCAGCATCAGCCCTTCGGCATTTTCCAGTCGCGATCGCGCTCTGAGTTGCTGCAGTTGGGCAAACGTTTCGCAGGCCACAACCGGAGATGGGCCAACACAGCTAGCGGTCGTTTTTCCCAGCACTGCCAAAAGCCGTTGGCGGCGATCGCTGAGGGACTTGTCTCGAATATCCTGGCCTTGGTGTTCAATTAAGTCGTAGGCGATAAAGCGCACCGGATTTTCTTGCATTAATTTTTGGCTGACTCGCTTACGGCCTAGCCGTTTTTGCAAAGCGTTGAAGTTCATGGGGCGATCGCCCTGCCAGCAGACAATTTCGCCGTCAAACACTAAGCCGTCGGCAAAGTTTGCCAAAAAGCAGGCTTCTAGCTCAGGAAATTGCGGCGTAATTAAATCTTCTCCGCGCGACCAAATAAACACTTCCCCCATCCGTTTGACAATTTGAGCTCGGATACCGTCCCATTTCCACTCCGCTTGCCAACGGTCAAGGTCTTCTCGCTGAAATTTTTCTTCATCAATTTGAGCAGCCAGAAAAAACGGATAGGGCTGGCTAGGAGCAGTTTCAGCCGCCTCTGGGTTAACAAGCTGCCGAAAAAACTCAGCCGTGGGGGTAAAATCGCCCATCAAGCGGTGGGTTAAAACGGCTTCAGGCAGGTCATAAGCTTGAGCCAAAGCTCGAATCACTAACTTGCTAGAAGCGCCAAAGCGGAAAGCACCCGTGAGCACCTTGTTGAGCACAAAGACTTCAAACGCTGTTAAAGAAGCCCACCAAGACACGATTAGCTGCCGTAAAGCTGCATCCGACTTGGCCTGCTTTACGGTTGGAATGACGTCTTCCATCCATACATGTAGGGGCAAATGTAGCGGTTCTGCCGAGAGTGAAACCGTATTGAGCAGTAAAGCGATCGCTTCAGCCGAGTCTCCTACATGGGCATAGCAGTCTTGAAATAACCACTCTGGCATCTCAGAAATGTGTAAAAAGACATCTCTAAGAACGCGCGAAGTAACCAAGCGCCGCCGAGTTTTGCCCAGCAGCAAATATAGCGCCCAAACCGCGTTTTCAGGTTCTTCGGTTTGAAAGTAAGTTTGCAGTGCCTGAACTTTAGCGTTAGTAGAGGTGGTGGCGTCTACGGCCTGAAATAGCTGAGTAAAACGCTTCATTATGCCAGAACCTTTGCGCTTACTGCCATTATGACAAGCTCAACCTGATTCGATCGCCTGCTCTAGTTCAACAAACGGCACCAGCCAAACCACATCATAGGGTTCTAGCGCGATCGCTAGCTTTTGCTGGGTTGCTCGCCAACCCCGGCGACCTACTAGGTCATACCAGTGGCTATCGTCAGGGATAGCGCAAATAATAGGCTCATCGCTGGAGCTGGCTGGGGCTAGCTCGGTGGGGTGTAGACCCGTGATTCCCAATTCTGCCAGCGAAATTTCTAGCCGACAGGCACAAGCCGTTACGTTGGTCAGCGTCAAAATATGTTGAGTGCAGTCGGGGGAAATTCTCAAAACGGCAAATACTTCTGGCCCTAGCGCTAAAATTCGCTGAGCGCCATTGGGGTGAAAGGCTGGCTGGCGGACACGAATTTCCAGCAGGCGGCCTAACTGCTGCATCAGGTGCGAAAGCTTAGACTGAGGATCGGCGATCGCTTTAATTATGTCGACTTGCCGAATGATTTGCCGATTAATATCGCGCTTAGACTGCGTCCGCAACACCGTATCCACATCATTTTGACTACCCATTAAGCCGTGCAGATAAATGCCTGGAACCCCTCTGAGTACCAAAGCTAGACTGCGAGAAGCCACATATCGCTTGACTTGAAAGCTCAGATCTTCCGGGCTGCTGTCTAAACTGAGGGCGCTAAACCAGGTGGTGTTGATTTCGTAAGGTTCTTTTTGTCCCTTTTCGCTGGTGCGATACGAGATAAAGGCACCTTGGTCGCGTGCCTGTTGCAAAAGAAACTGAATTTCGGCGGCAGGCAAAATGTCTTTGACCCCCATCAGCCCAATGCCATCATGGGTATCCAAAATATTAAAGAACGTCGTGGTGGCAGAAGGATAGGTCAGGGTTTTGGCCCAATTTGTCAGCGCCGTCGCATCTTGCTGATAAAAGGTATAAAGCACCAAAGGCGGCAGCGCGAAATTGTAGACCATATGGGCTTCATCTGTGCCATCGCCAAAATAGGCAATATTGTCGGCATGCGGAATATTGGTTTCGGTAATCAGGCTCACCGTTGGATCAGCGACACTCAGCACATCCCGTAGGAGCTTGATGACTTCGTGAGTTTGCGCCAGGTTTGCGCCTGTTGTTCCCGGCTCGTCCCACAAGTAAGTGACTGCATCTAGGCGAATAATGTTAGCGCCGCGACGCACATAGAGCAGCAGCGTTTCAACCACGCCCAACAGGACATGAGGATTGCGGTAATTTAAGTCAATTTGATCGGGCGAAAAGGTTGTCCAAACCCAGACGGGGCCATTAATTGAATGATACTGGGTCAAAATATCAGACGTGCGAGGGCGCAAAATCATCTGCCGCTGTTCTAAGGTGAGTTCACCGGGGGAGGTGTAGGTGGTAAAGACATCTCGATAGAGCGGATTGCCGTTGAGCATTTCTTGAAAAGCAAGGCTCTGAGCCGAGACATGGTTAAATACCCCGTCAAACATGAGCTGGTACTGACTGCCCAGGGCGGTGATGTCTTGCCATGATCCCAATTTGGGATCGACTACATGAAAGTCTGTGATGGAAAAGCCGCGATCGGAAGAGTAGGGAAAAAATGGCAAGATATGCAGCGTATTGATGACGTTAGCGAACTTGGGTAGCTGTTGTAAAAACTGAGCTAAAGAAGCCAAGGGCGATCGCCCCTGACCCTGGATTAAATCGCCATAGGTAATCAACACCAGATCTTTTTCGCTAAAGCGATCGCCAGGTTCAAGCGATGGTTCAGCAGCGGTTGTCGCCAGAACTTTATGCGCACAATGAACTTTGAGTAATCTTTCTAGCTCCGGTAAGTAGCGCTTTGCCTTGCCTGAGCCATAGAGAAAACTGAGGCGTTCAAAAAGGCGATCGCGAACTTTAGCGGGTACTTCAATTAAAGGCTGCGTATAGTCTGGCGTGGAACGATAAGCAATTCGTTGACGAGCCATGATCTCTGCTCGGTAACAAACGATACAATTTTTATGCTCTTATTTTGCCAAGAAGGGTTCAGCCCTTCGGCAAATTCTCTGAGCTAATTACAAATCTATACTTGCCCTAGCGAATAAACCGCTTTCTTGATTGCCGAATTCGCAGCATTTGATTGCCACCCCGCTGAAATTCATAAGGAACTGTGACAATCTCAGTATCTAGCCCCCAAAGCTGGCACTGGGCGATCGCGGCGGCTAAATGCGGTGAAGGTTCCCCTGAAAGCTGCAACAGCGGAAAAATGCGTACCTCGGTAGCCACCCGGCAGAGTTCAGCCAGGGCGCTGACGTGAAAGTTTAGCGAAAGTTGCTGTGTATAAGTAAAGAGCAAATGACTACACAAAGCCAATTCAAACGTTTGGTTGGCAAAAGGTAAGTGAGGCAAAGCAGCTACCTGATAGCGATTAGCCTGTAAGCCAGTTTCAAAGTCTGCTAAAAATTGCTTCATGGCAGTCATCCGCACTTTCCCCAAGGCTTCGGGAGAGGGAATTTCCCGCCAGACATAACAATCAAGATGCTGGCGTACCCCGTTTAAGATCACCCCATAGGTGGCACGAATTTGTTGGGCAATTTCGGCTTTCGTAAACTGATAAATCGGATCACAAGAAACAACGTGCCCGCCTTGCTGCGTCAGTTCAGCATTAAAGCTAGCTGGCCCACCGCCGCAATCCAGCAGTTTTTGGTTTAGCTCAGCCGTACCCAGCGCAAACATGCCAGTATACTCAGCCAGCGATCGCCCCCAGGGGACAACCTGTTCTAGATGTAAGCCCATTGCCCTGTGCTGCTTTACGGTGTCTTTATCCTATCGCCGTCAGAACTCAGCAACTATCCCTAGACAATTAGCAAAGGGTAATCCTATTAACTATCGCAAAATTTTGCCGTTGAAAAGCTTTAGGGCGATCGCTCACTTAAAGCCATCCAAAGTTTAGAGACAATGTCAAGATTGGCTTTAAAGTGAGTCAGTCTACGCCTGCGCGTTTATACTGGATGCAATAGCAATAAGATGTTTGGGATCAGTTCAGCACTGGCTGGATAAAAGCGACTGATTAGTTATCCAAGCTCTCCTTGCATTGTCTAGCTCGTTAAGTGGAAAGTGAATCAGATGCCAAGTCTTCGACTAAGATTTGGCATCTTTTTTTGGCTAGCAACCGATGCTAATACTGACTATTGACTCAGAACAGCAGGCCAGTTTTGATCCGCTTTGGCGATATTGCCAGGGATGTCTCTAGACCAACGCTGTTGTACACGCTTGTCATAGTTGAGATAGAGCCGACCCTCTACGATTTTCCAGGCTTGTGGGTCAATCGGAGCCGTATATCCTTGGCTAACGGCCCAGGCACAATAGCCGCCATACTGGGGGGCGTACTGTTCTGGATTTGCCGCAAATAAATCGCGATGTTCGGCGCTAGCAAACTGCCAGGTTGCCCCTTGCCAGTCGTAAGTATAGTCGGCACTGCCCGGAACAGCTTCTCCTTGCGTAAAGTAAGCAACTGGATCAGTTCCCTTAATGGCAATGTTGTTTTCGGCAAAAATTTCCGGTTCGCCTGCGGCTGCTTCGCTAGAAACGGTTTCAGTTGCCGTTTCATCGGCGACTGACTCGGATGGGGGAGCGGTAACGCTAGCCGCCGGTTCGTCACTAGCTGGCGGTGTGCTAGCTGTTTGGCTGCAGCTTGCTAGCAAACTCATGCCCAATAGCAGCGTAGTGATTGCGGTCTTCCAGTTGGGATGTCTCATAAAAGCCTCGTAGCGAGATGAAGCAACAGAACGGGTGAATAATCTATTGCTATCAAACGAGGTTCAACTGAGAAACCCATGAGAGCTTGCTAGAAATTTCCTTTAAGCAAGCGTTGATTCAGCGTAGCAAGCAACGGGTTCAAACCTGATCATAAATTTAACTTGCAACGGAGAGGGTGGGATTCGAACCCACGGTGCCTTTCGGCACACTCGATTTCAAGTCGAGCGCAATCGACCACTCTGCCACCTCTCCTGGCGGCGCATTTGCTAGCGTGATGGCGATTTTATCACCAATCAGGCGTGCTGCAGCAGCCTATAGTTTAGCGTAAGATTATTCGCCCTGGGCAGCTTCTTTACGGGGTTGAGCGGGCTCGACCGTTTCGTCTGGCGACATCGGCTCGGCCTGATCTGAGGTCAGCGCTTGTGGATCGGTCGCTGGATCAGTCGCTAAGGCTACTTGAGCCTTGGCAGCCGCTTTGGTGTTGGTTTTGGGTCGTGAGGTTTTGTCCGTAGAGCGATCGCCCGTCATTGTTTTGCTTTTTGAGATCTACAGGTTTACGGTAGGCGGCGATCGCTTCTCCAGCGTCTACCTACGACCCAAAATTAGCAAGACAAGCTAGCTGAAATTAAAGTCAAATAAAGACTCTAGAGGTTTGCTAGTGCCTGCCAGAGTCTTTAGCATCGATGTGGTTTTGCCCAGTAGCCGCCCAATTCGCTGAATTGTCAGCGGCGATCGTGCTGAGAGCTATGTAGAAGACAAGTCATAACCCAGATAAGTGCGCGTTAAGTAAGTAGCTAAACGCTGGACTGCATTTTGATTGCGACTGGTATGACTACTTACGCCCATTAGCGTGGCAAATTCTTGGTCAGATATTTCGCCCGCCTGATGTTTTTGAAAAGCATCAACAACCGCCACCAGCTCATCAACAGAGAAAGGATAGCCGTTTTTAGCTGCAAACTCCGCTACAATCGGTGCCCGCTCTCCCTTCAGTGCTTCTGTTTCTTCCGCATCCAGCTCCGATTCGCTGCTGATATCGCCATCGCCGACACCCAGGAGTTCTTCTAGCTGCTGGCGCAGGGCTGCATCGTCGGCAGTTTTCTGCATAAATTGCAGAACAGTTGCAGTTGACATAGCCAAAATTGCCTTGCTCAATAGATTTACATGTTTAGGTATAGCAAGGCTTTAGCGGATTGTCTGTTAATAAAAACCGAAGCTTGTAATGAAACGCTAATCTATAGGCTGAGTGGCAATCCCAATTCGCACCTGGTTGACTTGGCGCAGTTCATCCATCACCGCAACGACTCGCCCATGATTGACCGCCTCATCGGCATTGATCGTAACCAATACGGGTTCTCCGGCTGCTGTGCGACTTTCTACGGCAGTTGCTAGGTTGCCTAGATCAACAGCCTCAGTCTCCAAAAATAAATTTCCTTGGGCATCAATCGTTAAAGTGAGATCGGGCGATCGCTGCTGATTAGCCGTGGCTGCCCTTGGCAAGTCAACTGGTAGCCCTTCGGCGCGGGTTAAAAAGAGCGTAGACAAAATGAAAAAAGCCAGTATCGCGAAGATCACATCGATCATCGGCACGATGTTTATTTGAAAAGGCTTTTCAGGCTCTTCAGGCAGGTTCATCACAGACCGCAGAGAAAGGACTCTGCTTATTAGGCTAACTCAGTTTTTGGCCAAACCCCATCGATTTAGTTGACAATAAATCGCATTAAGGTAAGATATTTTTAGGTCAAACAGTTGACAAGAACTACTCCAAACTTTGGCTTTGTCTATTGTTCTATGGTGTGTTCTCCTCTCAGCCAGTCAAGGTGTTCAGGTCTAGCCCTAGCGGCTAGACTTTTTTCTTGAGATTAACTCTCAACAGAGTCTGATTACTTCTTGGCTGTCAAAACTTGCCAGGTGACAAACAGGGCAAAGCCGATGTAGGCCAGCGTCACTATCCAATCTTGCCAGTGGTTGGCTAATAAGGCCGCCTCGTTATTCATTGTGCTTGCAAAATAGCCTTGCCACGTTGATAGATTTCGTTGGCATAGTCTGTCCAAACACCCTGGCCCCAATAGCGAAAGCAGCTAGTTTCGAGCAGTAAGACGGGTAGCAAAGCAGCCTGGTAATGGGCTTGTTGGGTCACGCCCGGATCGGCCTGGACTAACGGATCGTACTTTTGATGAAACAACGCACTGAGCTGAGTCATGGGGCCAAGCACATTTTCGTAGCCGCGTACCCAGCTTAGATCGTTAGTCCAAGAAGCGCCGTCCATGCTAAAGCTGGTGTCGTTAGTCTGCAAATCTTGGATGATTGCTGTGACTGCCTCTGGTGTCGCTTGGTCTGGGTCTAGGCGCTGCCAAATTTTGTGTTGATGAACAGCCTGACAGGTGGGGTAATCGGACGGATTGACCCCAGCCGCTTCAATGAGTTCAATATATTCCGTACCGTTGATGCCTACAACGCCAGTCGTGCTGCGACCATTGGTTTTAATGTCATACCAGACAGGAGGAAAGTCACGGGGAAATTCGTTCATCATCACACCGCCATTTTCCCCGTCGGCAATCTGACTGACGCAGCCTGGTACCTGAATTTGACCGATGAGTTGCCGCGATCGCCCTTTTGCTTCGTGATAAGGCTGCATCTGAGCTACGAGCTTGGTATCAGAACCCTGGGTTTTGATCAAGACTGTAATATCAGTCGTTTCGCCCTGGCAGTTGCGAGCAATGAGCCGATTGGGGATGTACTTATGTTCATGCCACAGCCCCGAACCATCTAGGCGCTCAACCGAGTGTTCTTGCACAAGCAGCCAGCGATAGCCGCAATCTTTTAGAGCTTTAACATATTCAAAAAGCGTATCTGGGTGATTGGGAAGGTGCATCTCCGGGGGAGAAAAGCCTTTAACCCTTCTGAGGGCGTCATACCCAAATATGGCAGCAAAGTGCTGTTGCCAAGCTTGAATGTGTAGCTTGATATCGGGAATGGGTGTAGAAGGAACCACCGCATGGCTCCACAGCGTACCTAACCATTCCACGTAAGGAAAATACTGCGGATCACAGGTAATACGCTTAAGGTTGTCAATGACATCATCGCGCCCCATTTGCCGCAAACTCCACAGCAAATTGCCAGAATAGTCCAGCATGATGCGCGGATTGCCCCCGTTATGGACGATCTCAGGAATAAAATCGCCCATGCGACGGTAGCACTCAGCAAAAACGCTTGCATTATGATTGTCGCCATCCTGGGGATGTTCAAACATATGCTGTAAGTTGCCAATAAGCTGCCCCTCACGACCCGCTGGAATCGTCGGCTGGTGCATGTGGAGGGCGCAGGCAAACCCTGCACTGATGTGATCGAGATTGAGGTTAGTAATGGGCAAAAAAACAGGCTCACTATGGTTCGTTACCGTAGCGATCGCCGCCTCCCAACCGCAAATATTGGGCAAACCGTTACGAATTTCGTCGAGCTGAGGTAAGGGAGGATTAGGCGCTTGAGCAATCATAAGTTATCTCGATCAGGTCAACAGGGGTTCATCATCGGCTAGCCCATTTGTGCTAGCGCTAAAAATCGCGATCGCGCTGGCACAAATCTAGTTGGCACTCGTCTTACAGAAAGGAAGTTTAGGTGACTCGCGGCTTATATTTTTCAGCTATAGGGCTACGCAGACAGAACAGCGCTTGGTTTGTATCTCGTCCGACAATGATAGTCGATGACGCTGATTGAACAGCTTAAGCTCTGCTAAGTAATGTCACAGCTATTGATCAAAATTGGGGATAAAATCATCTCCGGGCTGTGATCAGATACCTGACAACCCCTCAAAACCTCACAAACTGACCGTATTGTTGCGTAGAGGTTGCGTGGATTTACGGATATTTGCCGGGGGGGGGTTGGATAATTCCGTAGAACAACAGGTTCAGGGGGCCAGACCCATCTCGCACAATGGGCACGAAGCAAGTAAGAGGTGCCCCCTTAATCATGAGAACCCAATCTTCCCTCCATACCAAACTGATGGAACTGCTGGTTGCCTACTGCCAGAATCCTTCAACAGCGCTGCGCAACCGCATCGTCAAAATGAATGCTGGCTTGGTGCGTAAGATTGCTCACCGCGTCAGTCGGCAATGCTCTGAACCCTACGAAGATTTGGAGCAAATTGGCTATTTAGGTTTAATTCGCGCCATTGAACGCTTCAATCCGACCCAAGGCTGTGCGTTTAGCTCGTTTGCGGTTCCCTACATTCGCGGTGAAATGCTGCACTACTTGCGCGATCGCAGCATGACCGTCAAGATTCCTCGCCGCTGGCAAGAATTACAAAAAGCTGGGCAGCGGGTTCGCATCGATTTAGTTGAAGAGTTAGGTCGCCAACCAAAGGACAATGAAATTGCTGATCGGCTGAATATTTCTGCTGTCGAATGGCAAGAGGTTAAGCTATCTACCTGTAACCGTTCGCCGCTCAGCCTAGACGCGACTGTCAACCGCCAAGAAGATACAGCGCTGACGCTGGGAGATATGCTGCCGGATGCCCAAGCGCAAACCCTACAGCTTTGGGAAGAAGACCGCGAACAAATCCAGCAGGCGCTCAATCAGCTAGAAGAAAAAACCCGCCTTGCTATTGAGTGTGTCTACTTCAAGAACTTATCTCGAAAAGAAGTTGCCAACCAGGTTGGGGTCAGCCCCATGACGATTACCCGTCGCATTCAACGCGGTTTAGATCAGCTCAGCGCTACGCTAGAGCGTTGTCCGATCTCTGCTGAAGCTTCAGTACACTAAATTTGCTCACCGTTTGCATAGCCAAGACTTAGCTAAAGTCAGTTAGGTTCCAGTACTCAATTTCATCAATTGAGCCAGACTCTAGCCACGCTTCGGCCAGTTCTAGCAAGGCTTGAATGGCAATCTCGCGATCGATGAATTCGCAGGCTGCACAAAAAGCGGCAACGCGATCGCTATAGTATTCGCCGTTATTACAGAAGTCTAGCTGGTCGGGAGGATAGCATTCAAAGCCAAAGTCTTCTGCTTCCTGAGTGACCCGAATCTGCCAACCGTGATAGCTAAGACAATTGAATTGAGTGGCTAACATGTGTTTACTGTATATAGGTTAAGAAGGAAACAAAAATCAGCTATTTGGCTGAAGAACTGCATCTTTGCTTGACCTAAGTATTCCCGTCTCACGGCAAACAACACCAGAAAAGTTCAGTAATTTTTCTGATAGCTTTTGCGCCTGAGGGGTAGCTGCAATCTAAGCCGTTTGAGAAGCCTCTGGTGCTAGTGGCTCTTTTTCACCCAGTTCACTCAAGAATTTGAGGGCTTTAGCCAGGTAAACTGCACAGCTTTGGGTTGATTGTTGATAAAAAGAGCGCCAAGCGGCTGCTTTGTCTTCGTCGTAGCGATCGCCCCGCTGAGGTTCTCGCTCTAACCAGGCCAGACGTACCGCATGGCCGACCAAAACATCTAGGACGATATAGTCTTCAAACTGAAGGTCGGGGTTTTGCTCAAAAATTTGAGCCAGTTCCTGCAAGGCTTCTACCGTCAAATGGCGATATTCGGGAGCCTGTATTTTGTGCAGCAGATGGTTGATCATGAGGGCAAAATTTTGCTCACCTGGGGTCATTTCTGACAGCACCAGATGACTAACCAGCCGATTGCGCCGTTCTAACTTATCGCCAATGACAATGCCTTTGCAGTGGTGCAGCAAAGTCCAAACCTGGCTATAAAACTGTTCTGGCAAACGGTTGATCTCTCCATCAATTTTGCGTTTGCGCCACCAATCTCCAGCCGGGGCTTCTTTGCCATTCGCCTCAGCCGGAACGACGGCCCAGTTCACTGACTTTTGCCGCCGTATATGTAAAGATTCGCGCTTAAACAACAGTTGATTGAGACCGTTGTATCCGGCCAAAACTTGCTTTAGCCGTAGCTTGATTTCAAAAGGACTGAGACTCATCAAATGCTCGTAGGCTTCGTCTGGCGTGAGCTGATGTTCATGGGCTAGTTCGTTTGTCAACAGCAAAATCAAGTAGCTAATGCGCAGCGTCCACAATCCCTTAAACAACGGTGGGTCGGTTTTAATCAAAATGCTGAGATAAATCAGGATCTCTTGCGTTAAGGGGCGATCGCGTACATCTTCACGGCATAGCTCGTCGATTCGAGCTTGAATATCGTTGTGGCGCATCGGATCAGTAATTAACGAGGCTTCGCTATAGGCTTTGCCAACCGCTACCTGTTTTTGCCGAACCAACAGCGTGGTCAAGGCATCCGATAAACTAATGTCGGCCTTGTCTAGCAGTCCCGCTGCCCGCCGCACGATACTCCACAGCTCTAGTCGCCCTGCTTTGACATAAACTTCTTGCAGCAGGTCTTCAATGGTTACTAGACGCTGCTTTCCTCCCAAGCCAGTATCAAACTCTAGACCTTTTAGCTGTTTGAGGCTGCTGAGTAGCTCAATTTGCTCATACAAATTGTCAGATTGCCGCAAACCCTGTAACAGCCGCTCTAAATCGGTTTCTCGCTCCAGGTCAAATTCTTGCATGGCGCTGAGCGGCAAGCTGTTTTGGGGATTGAGCGTCAGATACGCCGAGACGGGCAGCGTTGGCTGCGCCAGAGTCAGCCCCAGTTTTAGATTGTGGACATTATCGACGCGTTCGGCGCGAGCCGTCAGCAAGAGTTGAAACAAAGGCGCAATTTTAACGGGGACGGTACCGCAGTAGCCATCCTGCATTTCTTGCAGAAGATCGAGTAAGGGCGATTCGTGAACAGCTTTGTGCCCTAACTCAAACATGGCATGGGTCAGCAGCAGGGTAACGGTAGGGCGTCCGGGTTCGTACCAGTGTTCGTAGATATAAGCCAGTTCACTGCGAATTTGGGCAACTAGAAAGTGATAGTCCAGCGTTAGGTAAAACTTTTGAGGATCTAAAAACGAGGGCAAAAAGACCATCGTTTCTCCCCGAATGTGGAAAATGCGGGAGGTCGTTAGACTGCGCAAGCGACGAATTGGTCTACCGCTGAGTCTGAGCTTGGCGTTACGGCCAATTTGCGCATAAATTTGAGAAAGATCGTAGGACGTGCGCACCTGGATTGGCTCAATTTGACTGGGTATTTGCGTCAATACCCCATAAGTTGCCAGTTCTGTCTGGAGAGCTTCGTCTTCGGCCAGCAAGGCAATTTGCACAATTGGCTGGCGATGGCCGAGTTTTAGGTGACGCCCTAAGGGGTCAATGTCGCCCAACGTAATCAGTTTTTCTTGCAAAAGCTGGCCGACTAAGTAAAGACTTTGTGCCCAAACCAGGGGTAAGTTTTCGTTGGGCAGCCGTTGCTGACTGTGGGGAGACTGGCGCTCTGCCTCAATGTGGTCGGCAGAAACATAATACAGTTCTGGTAAGAGGGCAATGCCGTCTTTTTCAATGGCGATCGCAGCTAAACGCTTTTCGTAAAAGGCAGTTTTAGCGGCATCACCTCGAAACAAACTGTCTAAAAACAGATAGGTAAAAAATAGAGGCCACTCGCATTCAATATGTTCAAACTGCTTCAGCTCTTGCGGTTCATAGTGTAACCGCTCGGTATCTTCCAGAACGGTCTGGTGTCCGTCTCGCAAAAAGCGCTTACAGCCGTAGTGCCCCTGAAGCTTGTCAACAATTTTGCTGCAAGTTTGATCCACTAGGGCGCTATTTTCGACAGCAAAAGCTGGAAAGCTAATCACACTCAAAACAGCGGCATCGACTTCTTTTGAACCCGATTCGCGAGGTAACAGTGACTCTAAGGTGATGCGGGCGCGAGCGATTTCGTCTGGCAGCACATGGATAACCGAGGCTTGCCCGCCTTTAACCCCAAAGAGATTGAGTCCATTAATGGCTTCGAGAGCCGCTTTAGCCATACCAACGGAGCTAACGTTCAGTTCCGGCTTGCCATGATTGAGCTTGTTACCCCGCTCCCAAATGCCGTAGTCGGGCGTCCGGTAAGCGCGGCCAATGTAATACACCAGATTTTGAATGAAGTTGACTTCATCTTGTGTGTATATAATTTGTAGCCCTGAAGCCGTCATCTGAGCCAGCATCAGCAAATACAGGGCAGTAGCATCAAGCTGTAGATGACCCCATTCAGCATCGCCAACAACGGCGTTTCCGGTAGCCGTGTCATATTTAGCATGGAGGGCGTCTAGCGGGGCTTGCGTTTCCTTAAAGCGCTCGACTTTTTCCGCCTGCATCATCATGGCAAACAGCAGACCCCGCATGAGTTTGACGACGCTTTGCTCTAGCTCATAGGTGCGGCCTTGATTTTCATCAATTTTGCGATAGGCCAGCCCCAGTCCCCAAACAGCCAAAATGCTGTAAACGTTATCGCGCACCCAGGCATCTGTATAGTTGCCGTGGGCGGTAATGGCTGTGCTGGCAGGCAACAAACCGCTAACGGGATGCTGCCGCGATAAGATGACCGTCTGAACTTGCTGATAGTAGTTATCAAGCTGAGCGTTTAAGCGGGAAAGTTCCATAGTCTTCGGAAAAGCAAGGGAAAAGCAGGCGACAGCCCTTTGAAGGACTCATCGAGCGATGGCCGATGAAGCGCGATCGCGCCGAAAAGCGGCGATGTGCTCAATCTGTCATGGCTTACTTGTCTCACAATAGACGATTCACTTCTGAAATCGAAGTTACCCTACTGTCGCTGGCGTGGTTGACCCAAGGTTGTAATGTAGAGAACAGCTTCATCGCCAGGGATGCCTAGAATTTCGTTGACTTGGTCGTCAAAAAATCCGCCAATGCCGCTGACGCCCAACCCCAAACGAATGGCTGCTAGATTGAGCCGTTGCCCTAGATGGCCAGCATCCATATGTAGATAGCGGTAAGCGCGATCGCCGTAACGAGCGACGGCTTTCTTTAAATCAGCGGTGTGAAACAGAACGGCGGCGGCATCGCGACCCAAGTCTTGCCCCAGACACAAATAATGCAAATCGCGCCGAAAATTTTTGAAGCGAACCTGACGCAGTTCTTGAGCCTGAGGTGCGTAGTAGTAGCAACCTTCATCTAGTCCGACAATTGCTGAGGCGGCGATAAAGGTTTCGATTAAGCTGAGGTCGAAGTAGTCGGGCTGGCGATCTAGCCCTTGTTCAGCGTAGGCTTCGGGCTGATAGGCAAAGTGTAGCAGCGATTTTAGCTCGGCAAAGGTTAGATCAAGACCGCTATAGTGTCGCGTTGAGCGGCGACGCAGAATTGTGTTTTCTAATTTTTGCAGAGACTCACCCCACTCAATGGCAGAAGTGACGGTAGAGGCTTTTAAGCAAAAAGGAAAATTGTATTTGTCTGCCTGGGGTTCAGGCGGCGTAAGCGAGGGTTGGGGATCAGGCGTGGGAGAATCCGCGATCGCGGGAATTTGCGAGACTTGGTGCAAATAGGGCAACAGTTCGCCATCGGGCAATTCAGGATAGTCGTGGTGAACGCCGGAGGCTAAAGTCGTGTTGCTAGACGGCAAATTTTGCTCCACCTGCAGCAAATCAGCTAAAGCCACAACGGCGATCGCCGCTTCTTCTGGCGCATTGAGGTAGAGCAGTTGATTAACCGCCGTATCGGCAAAGCCACCGATTAAGTGAGGCCGATAATCAGCCAGCGAACTTGCTAGCTCCAAATTACCGAGCAGGTGGCCAGTATCGAGGTAGATGCGGCGATAAGCCCGATCTTGATAGCGCCAAGCCGAGCGAAAAAAGACAGCGCTAATTACCATCGCCAGATGGGTTTGCTCTAGCGCCGGGTGCCAAAAGCAAGCCTTTTGCAACGTTTGCCAGACGTGCTCATCCCAAAATCGTACCAAGCCGTGAGAGCGCACCTGATAGTTGTAAAGTCCAGCCGGCAGGAGAGAGGTTCCGCGTGAGATCAAATAGATTTCGGCTGGATATAGCCCTCCGGCTGACGGAGCCGCTCTGAGATAAAAGGGTTCGCCTGACAGACTCGGCACACGCGCTGTTAGCCCATAGGTATTAATCAGCAAGCGCGATAATCGCGCTGCCATTGAAACGGTATCTACCTGAGATGCTTCTGTTTCAGCCAAATAGGGTTGCAAGTCAACCAACGCGCCCAGCGGATACTGCTTGTAAGGACTAGGCTGAGTTGACCAGTCGAGCGACTGAGCCTTAGCCGCAAGACCAGCAGGGCTGTATTTCGTCCGTTCATGGTAGTGCTGAGCAAACGAAAGCTGTAAATGAGTCATAAAGAAGCGGTAGGCAAAAGACAAAACCTTTTCCAGGGTGACACGGAACGCTACAGAGACAGATCCTCGGAAATGCTGAAAAGAATCTTAAATCGCCACCCAATGAATCCGTGACGTTGATATATTAAGTTTTGTCAATGAGTATTTTTGCTTAGTCTTTGACTGTGATGACAATTCTCAAAGATAAACCGTTAATGGCCGTTTTTAACCCCTTTGGAAAAACTAGGAGCGATCGCTTAATTCAGAGATAACACATGCAAGAAATGACCGTCGAAGAACTGCTAAAGGCTTATCAAGCAGGGCAGCGAGATTTTTCTAATAGTAATCTAAATCAAATCAATTTATTTGAAATCGATGTGCGTGGCATTATTTTACAGCACTCTAACCTAACGGGTATTTATGCTCCTTATGCCAATTTCAGTCAAGCAAATTTGAGTCAGTGTTTACTGGCTGGCGCTAACTTAGCCGATGCCAAGCTTTATGGGGTCGATTTGAGTCGGGCTAATTTACAAGGTGTTGACTTGACACGGGCAAACCTCAGTCATTGCAATTTGTCAGGCGTTGATTTGAGTCAGGCTAAACTATCAGGCGCTGATTTGAGCTATGCCGATTTACGAGGGGCTAACTTAACCCAGGCTGCGCTCATCCGCACAAATTTGAATCACGCTAATTTGGCTCAAGCCAATTTAGTCGGAAGCTGCCTGTTTCGCGCCCAAGCCATTAACCTAGCGGGTGCAATTTGCGATCGCACCACTGTTTTGCCAGATGGCTATCATTACGACCTTTAACCACCAATCTCTTACTTTCGACCTCACTCACTGACCCTGTGAGGGAGGGCAAAACCCTTATTATTTCGTTACTTTGGCAACAGTAGCGTTAAGACAAGTATTTGAGAAATAGCATGGCTAATAACTATTTAATCGCAGTTTTATCCAATCGAATTCAGGTGGAAAAGGCTTATTCGGCGCTAGCAGAAGAGGCTGTACCGATGAGTCAGGTTTCTGTGCTTGGGCGTGGCTACCAAAGCGCAGACGAATTTGGTTTAATCAATCCCGACGATGAAGCAGATAAACAATCTAATCGGTTGGCAACGTGGGTAATACCTTTTGGCTTTTTGGCAGGTTTTGCCTTTAGCGTTCTCTCAGGCTTGCAAACGTTTGCTTGGGCGGGAGAACTGGGCAACCACTTGATTGGCGGATTGCTGGGAGCGGCTTCTGGCGCTTTGGGCGCTTTCGTGGTGGGGCGTATTTCCGGTTGGACAGTGGGCAGTGGGGATGCGATCGCTTATCGAAATCGATTAAACGCGGGTAAGTATCTGATTATCACCCAGGGATCTGACGAACTGGTTCGGCAGGCAACCCGCATTTTGCGGCAGTTTGAACCAGAAAATTTGCAGGGTTATACTGAGCCTGCCTGAGCTAGATTGGCTAAAAGTGCGATCGCTGGCTTTGGGGAGGGAGTGGCAACGGTTGCCGCGCTCAGCCTTAGGCGGCGCTAAAGTAGCAGGAGTTGCTGCAATTGAGTATGCTAAAGCGTAGCTAGCGTAGTCACTCAAAGCCGCTAACTGCCCATGCCAGCGTAAGGGAGTCTTGATGAGGCAGATGTCAACAGAAAAGCTGCTGTTGTTGTCTAAGAGTTTGTTGTTCTTTTACTTGTTGTTGCCCAGCCCCCCCACAGCGGCTGCAACCGTCAGTGAACCCTCTCAGCCTTTACTGGCTCAAGCGGTTACGCCTGAAGAGCGGCAGACCCTAGAACAACTACAACAAGAGGCTAACCTTGCCTTCAGCCGAGCAACCACTTTGTTTGTGGTGCTGCTGGGGGCGTTGGTATTGCTAATTGGTATTGGCGTCGCCATGCTGTGGTTTCTACGGCAATCTGTGGTGCGTGAAGTCGCTACGGTCGTCCGCACCCAGCTTAACGAGATGACTGATCTGGAAAACCAGATTCGCTCAGCCACCAAAGAACTCGATCAGATTTTGCAGGAGGCTGAAACGCTGGCCGATGAGTTAGCCGAGCGCTCAGACAGGTTTGCTGGCGAGGCCGCTAGCCAAAAACAAGCGATCGCCAAGCTAGTAGCGGATTTGAGCGATTTTAAGCAAACGACGTTAGCCGACTGGCAAGAACAAATTGCCAGCTTTCAGCAAGACCTGCACACGAGCCAATCACAGTTTAGCCAAACCGTAGATACGCTGCACCAACAGGCCGATCAGCAACTCAGTCAGTTTTCGTCTCAGTTGCAAACCCGGCAGGAGACGGTTAGCCAAAGGGTTAGCGCTGCTGAGGCTACAATCAGCCAGCAGGTAGAGATGCTGACAGCCAGTCGCCAGCAACAGCAAACAGATTTAACAGAGACGCTGCAACAGCAAAAAGCTGATTTTAGTGCGGCTGTGCGAGACTTACAAAGCCAGATTGAACAGACGCGCGATCGGGCGCTGGCTGAACTACAGCAGTTACAAGCCAATTTCCCCGATCGCTTAGACGCTTTGCAAAGTGAAGCCCAACAGCAGCTTTACCAGCGACGAGATCAACTGCTAGCTGGGTTGACGCAGCAATCTCAAGAAATCAACGCTCAGCTTGCCGAGTTGCAAGCTAGCACTTACGGCCATAAAGAACTGGCGCTACAAAATATTGAACGTGCTACCCAAGATTTTGAAAAACAGTTTAACCAGATCCGGCAAGCTGTTGAGTCGCAAAAAGAGCGGACGTTAAGTGAACTGCAACAGACGGCTAGTAGCTTCGACGGTCAGTTTGCTGACATTAAAGCCGAAGTCGCGCAGCGCAAAACCAGCTTGTTGCAAGATCTCAATCAGCAGTCAGAGCTAGTGGCGGTTCAGCTAGGCAATTTACAGCAAGATCTAGATACCCAAAAGCAGCAGTCTTTTGACCAATTGCAGCAGACGGCTACTGCGTTTGCCAGCCAGCTAGAAGCGCTACAGACTGACTTGGGCACCCAAAAGAGTCGTTTGCTCGGTGATTTAGAACAGTCTGCTCAAGCCTTTCAACAACAGCTACAGGACTTGGGAAGTGGGCTAGCGGGTGAGCGCAGCCAAACGCTGGCTAGCTTGCAACAAGCTGCTAGTGAGTTTGTCGATCAGCTAGCAGAAATGCGGGCGGTTGTTTTTGAACGGCGCGATCGCGTCTTGGGCGGTTTAGAAGCCTTTGATCAGCGTTTGGGTGAACAAGTTAGCGTTTTAGAAGCCGAAGCAGCACAAAGGCAGCAAGCTGCTTTCGATCGCTTAGAACAGGTCAAGGCAGACTTTGATGCTCAAATAGCAGACCTACAAACCCGCCTGAGCCAGCAGCAAACGACCACATTTGACGAATTGAGCCAGCTTAACGCTGAGTTTCGCGATCGCCTTGAAACCTTACAAACTGAAGCCCAGGCCGAAAAAGCGCAGATTATGCAGCAGTTGGGCGAGGTGACCCCGCAATTTGTCGCCGATTCTTTTGAAGCCGAAATTCGGCAAGCGACCCAAGCTTTATCTACTCAAATTGAGCAACTGCAGGCCAATCGCCCAGAGCTGTTTTTGACAGCCGATGACCGGATTGAAAAAGGGCATTTGCTTAAATCTCAGGGGCGCTTCGCCGAAGCGATCGCTGAATATGATGGCGCTTTAGAAATTCAACCGCGCAATGTCGAGATTTGGCAAAACAAAGCAGAAGCTTTGTCAGACCTCCAGCGTTATGAAGAAGCTCTAGCAGCGCTGGATCAGGTGCTTTCTTTGCAACCGGAAGCGGTCGAACCTTGGTATCAAAAAGGTTTGGTTTTGCGAGAGCTGAAGCGCTATGAAGAGGCCGCAGCGGTGCTTGATCGCTTTTTAGCAGAACGGCCTAGCGATGCAAAAGCCTGGTTTAACAAGGGCATGGTGCTGAGTCGCTTGCGTCAACGAGAAGCGGCGATCGCCGCCTTTGATCAAGCGCTAGAAGTGAACGCTGAGTATCACGAAGCCTGGGTCAATCGGGGTGTGGCCTATGGCATTTTGCAGCAGCACGAAGCAGCTTTTCAATCTTTTGACAAAGCGGTAGAAATTCAGCCCAACGACGCAGTTGCCTGGTTAAATCGAGGACTGGCTTTAAGCGAATTAGAAAAGTTTGAAGAGGCGCTAACTTCTTTTGACAAGGCTACCCGGTTTAACCCCGATTCTTCAAAGGCATGGGACAACCGAGGTTATGTGCTGATGAAGCTAGGGCGAGATGCCGAAGCTATTCGCAGCTTTGACCGAGCTTTAGAGGCCGATGCCGACTACGACAAAGCCCTCTACAACAAGGCTATTTGCTACGCTATGCAGCGCGAGGTAGATATGGCGCTAGAAAATCTGCAACAGGCGATTCGGCTAGAGCCTTCTTACCGCGAAGAAGCTAAGGTAGAACCTGCTTTTGATACCCTTTGGGAAGACGACTGGTTTAAGGATTTGGTGAGGCGTTGAGGCGATCGCCGCAATGCATCCATAAGCGGCAACTGTGTCGTTGAAGTCAGCGCTTAAACTTGCATACAGGCGACAGCTTCGCTTTGATTGGCAAAGATTTCAAAAACTTTGTCCATGCCCGTTAGCTTAAACAGCATTTGAGCCTGGTGATTAATCGCACAGATGGAGAGCCGTCCGCCCACTTCTCTAGTGGCCTTCATCGCCATTACTAAAGCACTCAGCCCAGAGCTATCCATAAAGCTAAGATTTTGACAGTCAATCAAAATATTTTTTTGTCCTTGGCTAATCAGGTCTAGGGTGCGACGACGTAGATCATCACTGCTATTGATATCTAAGTGGCCATTAAGCTCAATAATTTTGATTGAGGTATCCATGATGATTGCGTTGATTTCAGTAAACAAATTGTCTTTTTAGTAGAGTGCCAACTTCAGGCTAAAAACTATCTCTACTACTCAACTTAAAGTGGCAAAACGATATGTTTAATACCAATTCTTCAAAAGAAAGGTACAGATGAGACTGACGAAACGTCTGCAGAGCCAAGACTGTTCAATTCAAAATCGAAAATCCAAAATCGAGAATTGATATAACCCTGCTTAAATCACATATCTTTTGCTCAGGTAGAATGGTAAAAGCTTTGCATGCTACTGCCTGTCTTTAGCTATAAAAGCGAGAAGCTGCTTAGAGTAAACCTTTGGTTCTACCTTCTGAGCTTAATTTTTGCCTTTGGCTATATCTGGCTGCCAAACTGAGGCGCGAATGACAGTCCACAACAGCACCAAACCATAAAGCCCCCAGCCCACATTGACGCCATAAGCTATGGGGTCAGCAATCCGGTTGAGCAAAAGCTGTCCAAGCCCCCAAAAAATACCTGTAACCGTAAGACTAAAGACAAAAATCTGAGGCCATACCAGTTTCAGATAAATGCCTGACTGGCGCTGCTTGGGGGTGACTTGAAACTTGAGCGGTTGCTTAGAAAAAACGCTCCAAACTGCCTGGATAAATAGCGGAAAAAGCGCGATCGCATATTGCTCAGATCGCCAAATTTCGCGGGCTGGAATACCCCAGGCAACCGTGAGAAACGTTAGACGGTTAATCAAAAAAGCAGGGAAAAAATAAAGGGCAAACTCAGGCCCGAAAGCCTCAACCGGAATTAGCCCTGTGAAAAAGTAAATAATCGGACAAGCCAGAAACACCAGAGCCGCAAAGCCAGCAAAGTAACTGTACATTGTCTGGAAATATTGCAGCCTTTGCCAGCAGCTTAGCCCTGGCTTAGTCAGTGGATTTTCGGTTTTCAAAACCTGAATCGTGCCTTGTGCCCACCGTAAACGCTGCTTCAAAGTAGAACTCAAATCATCTGGCGCTAACCCTTCAGCTAGTAGCTCATCGTGATAGATCGATCGCCACCCTGATGCGTGCAGCCGCATGGCCGTATTCATATCTTCTGTTATGCTGCTGCTAGATAAGCCGCCAATTAAATCGAATTCTTCTAACCGTTTTTCGTCAGCAGAGAAGGCTGCCGAAAAGTTTTGTAAGCCTACGTTAACTAATGCTTCACGCCGCATGAGGGCGTTAGTCCCGGTATAAAAGGCTGAGTTCAAGCCGTCTTTTCCTTGCTGAATAGGGCCATAAAACAGATGGGCTTGATGACCAAAAGGATCGCCTTGAGGCAAATTATAAAAACCCTGAGGTGTTTGCACAAAAGCAATGCGGTTAGGTTCATACTGACCCGTAAACAGGTTGTAATTGAAAAAGTATGGCAACACCCGTTTCAAAAATTGAGGTTTGGGAACGTGGTCAGCGTCTAGCGTCAGAATAAATGCGCCCGCCGTTTTTCCTGAAAAGATGGCATAGTTAATGTTTCCGGCTTTGGCATGATGAGGCCGATGGCTGGGTTTCGGGCGGGCAATGTAGCGGCAACGAGCTAAGTCAGCTAAGGCTAGTTCTTGATGGTGAATGGCTACCTGGGTTTGGGCAATTTCTTGACTGAGGCGATCGCTCAGTGAGGGGTGTTCTGGGTTTAAAAGTCGCAGACCTTGTGCAAAAACTTGCAGCAGGTGAAAAGACGATTCAGTCGCTGCCGATTGCGTCGTTAAACAGCTTTCAGCGACTTCAGTTTGAGGCTGAAGTTGTTGCAGTTGGGCTAAGCGTTCGATTAGGGCTTGCCGTTGCTGCTGTAGCTGTTCGGATCGGCGGATTAAAGCAGGAGATTGCAAGTCTTCCAGGCAAAGGCGTTCTGCCACAGAACGTAGTTCAGGGGAATTGCCATCATCTAAGACATAAACGCGCAACTGCTGGGGTAAATAATCCAGCGCTAGCGCCGCCCGTATTGTCTGCTCGACCAGGTCTGGCGGTTCGTTGTAGCAGGTAATAAAAACATCAACCGTGGGCCACTGTTGGGGCGGCATTTCTGGGATGAGGCGATCGAGCGATCGCACCTGACGCTGGAGCGGTCGCCAAAGCCCGATCATAAACATGACTCCGCCCAGGTAGCTATAGATTTCAGCCAGCAACAATGGCACTGAAAACCACAAGACGTTGCTGTTAAGCGAATGGGCTACTCGCCACTGCAAATACCAGAAGCCAACAATAATATTGATAATGGCTAAATAGCGAAACAACAGCGTTCGTTTTTTGAGCTGCGATCGCGTATTGCCATAAAAAGCAGACATGTTTTCGAGTACTGTGGAGGCTACCATCGCTGATCCTTTGAGGTCTTGCAGGTGAAGAATTAAACCGGTTGAGCCAGGTAAGGGTTACCGGAGGCCAACAGGCTGGCTAGTCGGCTGATGAGCTAGGGCTGGGTAATCAGCGGTTGACTTCCTCTGGCTTTGTAGTAAAAGAGTTCCATCAGCAACCCATTTGTGTTGCCTGTGAGGATGGCATTGGTTTCGCCAGTTGCTTCGTAAATACCGGCAAAGTAGCCGCTGCCTGCCGGATCGTGTAGCGTTTTCACTGCGGCAAAGAGTGCCTGCGGATAAGCGGCCTCTGGGTAAAGGTAATACCAGCCAAAAGCAGCTTTGGTGCTGAGCGTTCGTAGTTCGGGATAGGGTTCGTTTTTCTCGGTGATAACCGCCCAGGGTTCACCGTTGGCATAAACGGTGTTGTAGAGAAAATGGGGCGCTTGATCAATGTTGTCTTCTGAGACGGCGGTTAACTGCCCCGTGGCTTCGTAGCGTTGCTTCTGCGCTTCTAGAACCGCTTGTGCTGCTACAGCGAGTTCACCTTCTAAACCGTGTTCAATGGCGTGCAAAATGTAAGACTCGCTGACCACGTAGTTGTTGGCGTTTGAAGTCTGGTAGTCGCGGCTGTCTACAGGAACTTCGATGCCTTCAACAGTGACTTGTTGCATCGGTTGTAAATCTAAAGCTCGATCGACTTCAAAGCCCCAGAGCTGATAACCCTTAGCGGCATATTCTTCGTAGCCGAGTCGCCCTTCTTGCACTAGCTCGGTTTCACCTGTTTCGCTCACAGTAGCGCCATACAGTTGCCCGTCTTGTACCGATCGCTCTAACTGCCAGCTAGCCACAATGCCTTCTAGCCAGTCTTCATACTGGGGATGGCAGGTGCGAATAATGTGAAAAGCGGTTAACAATCTACCAATATCTAGCGCTGACCAGCCCAAACCGCGATCGCTAGGCTGATTGTTATAGTCCACCATTTCACCGGTAGCGCTGTTATAAACTTTTGTCGGTAGCGCCTCTTCAAACAGGGGCAGTTCGCTCAGGCTGGTCAAAAACTGGTTGAGCTGATAGTCAAATTCACTTTGATCAATCAAGTCGAGCCACCGGGCTGCATTTAAGGCCATCAGGTAGTTGCCCATATCCCATAACGTACCGGAAGGATACTGATCGGCGGCGTTGGTAAAGCCCGTTGTCGGTTGGCGATTGTCTAGAAAATACTGCCAAGCTACGCGGGCGTAGGTTTCTTCTTCAGGTGTGAGCGCCACCGTCGGGGCACAGTAATTTTCGGCGGTAGCGGGCGATGGCTCGGAGACGTTAGCTGTTTCAGGAGTAGCCGCCGAACACATGCTGAGCGAGAGGCTGGCTAAGGTGCCTGCTAGTGCCAGGGAAAATGGTTTCATCATGGGTTGTAAAAGTGACATAGGTTTTGAGGGTTTGAGTTGTTGAAAAGTTAGAGTTGAATCAGGGGGCGACCCCCTCTAGCGTGGTAGAGGAGGCTTTCGAGAACAGCGGCGTTGGTGTTGACGTTGATGGCGCGGTTAGGGCCAAGTTGGGGATCTTCATACCGTCCGGAAAGGTAGCCCCGGTTTTCGTCGGCTAAATTTTGGACGGCCTGACGCAGGGTTTGGCCATAGGGATCGCCAGCTTTGAGCGCTGACCAGGCAAAAGCCGCTTTGGTGCTGAGAAACTTGAGATCTGGATGCGACACCCCCTGGCTGGTTAGCACACGCCAGGAATTGCCGTCTGCATAAACGCAGTAATAAAGAAAGTAGGGCGGGCGATCGAGGGCGTCTTCATTGAGAGCCGTCAAGATTTGGGTACGCGCGTAGCGCTGCTGCTGCACCTGTAATAGCGCCTCAACCTGCGGCTGCACCGCTTCTGGCCAGCCCAGTTCTAGACCCCAGAAAAAATACGGATCGTTAGTCAGGTAGTTGCTAGCGCCTGAGTTGGCGCGATCGCGTTGATCCACATTCAACGCCACGCCGTCTACCGTAACGCTTTCGATGGGCGGTGCATAAAGGGCATTAGTGGCCGCTTGCCCCCACAGCAGCAGCCCTGCCGCCGCATACTGCTCATAGCCGAGACGGCCTTCTTGCCAGGTTTGGCGGTTTCCCTGTTGATCTAACCCGCTGCCGACTAACCAACCTTCGCTCACCAGGGCAGACAGGTCAAAGCGGCGAACGACTTGCTCAATGCGATCGCTGTAGTCGGGATAATGGGTCTGCAACACTTTGAGGCTGATCAAAAACCGACAAATATCCAGCGCTGACCAACCGCTTCTACCCTGCGGATCGGGCGTATTACTCAACGTATACATGGCGGCAGTAGCGGTGTTGTAAGCTTTATTGGGCAGCGCTGTCTCCGGTAGCGGCAGCGTGGTCAGGGTTTGCAGGCAGCGCTCCAAACGACGATTGAAGTCTGAAGCAGAAATCAAATCAAGCTGTCTAGCGGCGTGTAAGCCCAAAAGCGCACTGCCTTGATCCCACACTGTACTCCAAGCCAAGTTGTCAACCGCGTTGACCAGTCCGGTGGTGGCGTTCCAGTTGTTTTCAAAAAACTTCCAGGCGCGTTGAGCGGCAATTTTGTCCATGACGCTTAAATCAGCAGGGGGAGAAGGGGCGCTGGCAACCGCGACTGTCTCTTGATCGGGGCTGGGGCTAGCGATCGCTGTTGCGGTACCCGCAGGGGGCGGCAGGGGGGCGGGTTCAGCCGAAAGGGTCAAGTCTTCGGTAGCTGGGGGCGCAGACGATGCCTGATCGGTAGACACCCAGTAGCGATCGCGACCCTGGCTCACCATTTCAATCGGCAGCGTGTCTGTTTCCGGTAAACCCTGGCCAGAATCTCCCTGCCGAATGGCCTGCCACCAAGGAGAGGCCCGATCGCTGTGGGGCTGAATCAAAGGCTGCTGCGTCACTTTGTGCAAGAGTGCTTGCAAAATCAGGCTGTTGGTACCGCCTGTAAAGCCGATAGCCGTGCGGCGCGACTGCTCATAGAACCCTTCGTAGTAGCCCAACAGTGGGTTGTAGAGGTCTAGCGTTGCCTGCCAAAGTTCCTGACTGTAGGGGTCGTTAGGAAACAAAGTGAAATAAGCGAAGGCAACGGCGGTACTGACCAGTCGCATTTCAGAAACATCCGTGCCGCTTTCGGTAACCGCTGGCCAGGGCTGCCCATCCGCCACAATCGTATTGTGGATAACGTAGGGATCTTGATCAATTAGCGTCGTTCCAGAAGCGCTGAAGGTGCCTGTCCGCTGATAGCGGGCTTTTTCTGCCGAGAAAATAGCGTCAACCAGCGATCGCATTTGCGGATCAAAGCCAAACTCTAAGCCATAAAGAATAAAAGGCGTGCTGATGGTGTTGAGTTTCTCTTGGCGGCGACGGCCATCGGCTCGTTGCACGGGCACGGGTTGGCCTTCCACCTCGGCTCGCTGATACTGCCCCCCCACGGCTGAGCGAGACACATCAAAGCCCCAAAGCTGAAAGGCACGAGCCGCATATTCTTCATACCCCAAGAGCTGAGACGGGTTCACCCGAATGCGCGATCGCCCGTTGGCATCTTCTCGAAGGACAGCATTAGAAAGCTGGCCGTTGCGCACCACTCGCAGGTAAGACCAATCCAAAGCTGTTGTGTCAACAACGTCTGCATATTCGGGATGGCACGTCTTCAGCACATGTAGAGCCGCCATTAACCGACCAACGTCTAACCCCGACCAGCCATTGCCGATAGCGTCGTCGTTGCCGCCATAATCAATGGGATTGAGGGTGAGCGTGTCGTAACTGCGATGGGGCAACTCTCCCGCAAACAGCGGCATTTGCCGCAGGGCACCGAGTAACTGCCGTACCCGCTGGTCAAATTTTTCAGCCGAGATAATGCCTAGCGTTTGAGCAGCGTGCAGCGCTGCTAAATAATCTCCCAACCCCCAAAGGGTGGCTCCGTTCATATCACTGCGGTCGTTGACCAAACCTGTGGGCTGATAGTTGGCGTCAAAATAGTTCCAGGCATTTTTGGCATAACGTTCGTCGGTAATGCGCAACGGTTGTTCTGGCAGCGGGCAGCTAGAAGGACGCGGTTGACCGACCGGAGCAACGGGGGCGATCGCGACCGCTGTTGTGGGCGGCGGCTCAATGGGGGCAGCCGTAGGCGGCGGAGAAGCGGCGGCAGCGGCGGCGGGAGACGGCTGATCTGTAGCCGCAGGCGGGGGCAACGTTGCAGGCGGAGCCGGAGGAGCGGGCGATGACGGTGGCGAAGGCGGAGCTGAACCAGCGATTAAGGGCTGATAGCCTCTGGCTTTGTAATACAAAATTTCGACTAAAAGGCCGTTGGTATTGCCCGTCAAAATATCGTTGAGGGGGGGCTGGGGTTGATAAAGTCCCGATTCGTAAATACCTGCGTAAAAGCCTCTGCCTGAATTACAGGTGTCTTTAACCTGATCAAACAATCGTTTGGCATAATCGTTTTCAGGATAAACATAATGCCAGCCAAAAGCGGCTTTAGTGCTTAGCGTTCGCAGTTCGGGGTGTAGCTCATTGGCCTCGGTAATGACTGCCCAAGGAACGCCATTAGAATAGACCGTACTATAAAGAAAGTAAGGAGCCTGGTTGATATTGTCTTCTGAAACAGCCGTTAACAAGCCTGTATCTTCAAAGCGGCGTTTTTGGGCTTCAAAAACACGGTTGGCATAGTCTGCCAGTTCACCATTTAGACCAAATTCAATCGCTTCTAAAATGTAAGATTCGCTAACAACATAGTTATTTGCATTTGTCTCTTGATAGGTTCGGGTATCAACTGGAATTTGTACGCCGTAGATATCAACAAACTGATACGGATCAAACGCTAAAGCTTTAGGCGCGTTGAATCCCCAAAGCTGATAACCTCTAGCGGCATATTCCTCATAGCCTAAACGTCCTTCCTGCACCAGCAATGTGCTGTCATCGGGCAAGACGGTAGCGCCATAAAGCATGTCGTCTTGCACTGACAGAGCCACCTGCCAGCTATCAATTAGCCCTTGTAGCCAATTGCTGTACTGCGGGTGGCAGGTTCGCAAAACATGAAAAGCGGCCAAAATTCGGCCAATGTCTAGGGCTGACCAGCCAATACCCCGGGGTAAGGGGTTGTTGCCATAGTCCACCATTTCACCCGTGGCGCTGTTGTAAACCTTATTGGGTAGCTTGCCTTCAAAAAGCTGAATTTGGCTGAGTCCATTTAGAAAGGTGTTGAGGCGCTGATCAAACTCAGCTTGATCAATCAAACCCATCCAGCGGGCGGCATTCATCGCGGTGAGGTAGTTGCCTAAATCCCACAGAGTACCGGAAGGGTAGCCTCCGGCTGAGTTAGAAAAGCCTGTAGTGGGTTGAGAATTGTCAACGAAGTAGTTCCAGGCCGACTGAGCGTAAGCCTGTTCTTCTGGGGTTAAAGGGTTAGTAATAGCTGCACAAGCCGATCCAGCTTGAGCCAGCGTCCGTTTAGGATAGTTAACTGTGAAAAGAAATTGGCAAAAAACGCCGACTAACACAAAAGCCGTAAAGCGAATCCATTGTTTAGGGAAGGGCCTCTTTTTCATAGCAAAAAGGTGTTTATCGACGACCTAACGGTGTTCGATAAGCATTAACTGATTTTTAAAATTGCTGGCGAAACTCATGCTGCTACTGGCGATCGCCAATAGCAGAGGTGACAACCAAAACAATTCTTTATCCGCTGGCAAAACTGACTGATCAGTCAAAAAGTATAAAGAATCTAACTAATCAGCGATTTGGCGCAATAAGCTCTAAATTTTTAGCTGAAGGTTCTGGCGTCGTTATCCGATTGGCGGCACTTTCAAGTCCGACAATCAAGCCAAAAGCTGTTATTAAACCCGCCGAAATACTCAGCACTACCCAAGCTGTGGGTGGACAGACAAAATCATTGTTCATTAAGGGTAAGCGACTCCTGCCTTTACAAATTGGCAAAGCACCACTAACGATTTTCAGGCAGATGCAGATCAAGGCTTACTTACTGCAAAAGAATGCCCAAAAAAAAGCAGAATCTATTATCAGCAATTTAATTTCTTGAGCGATAAAGCGATGCATACAACTGCTAGGCATTCACCAGAAATCCAGGTCTGACTTCAGTTAAGCCAAGAGGGTAATAGAGATAGCTACTAGCCGCAAGCCCCCCAAACGGCTAAAAACTGTTGATAGAAAAGCTTTCATGCGGCTCTTCGGCTTTAGCAATGACGCTCGGCAAAGACTCTTGACAGCAGGCCAGCCTTGAGCGTTGTTGAACAAACAGGCGATCGCCGCTGTGGCTCAACGCTAAGTTCTGCAAAAAGAATCTGGCTTCAGGCAGAAATAGCAAAGCTGTATACAAATTTGCAACTCAATTTTCTCAATTCTATGAACTAGCCCTCGCAACCAGTCACCTTTCGACACTGAGCCAAGCTGAGATCTGAGCTAGCGGCCTGTGGAAATTAGCCTTTCCATCGGTACTCGGCTGAGGGGTGTACTCAGTTTTGCCTAGATGCGACTTAGCGCTGGGGGCGATCATCCATTTCGCCGACTCATAGGAGCCTTCTACAGCATGACTTATCGAAAAAAATCTTTGCTTCGCTTATCTCGACGCCAGGTGGTTCGAGGTCTATTGGCGACGACTGCCTTTGGCTTGACGGCTAAACTCGGAACGGGATGTACTGCCACAGAAGGCGATCGCGCTGCAGGCAGTGGTGAGGCGTCAGATCTGGTGGTGGGCTTTATCTACGTCGGCCCTAAAGACGACTACGGTTACAACCAGGCTCATGCTGAAGGGGCAGCGGCGATGGCGGCGCTACCTGGCATTCAAGTGGTAGAAGAAGCCAACGTGCCAGAATCAACCGCAGTAGCCGAAACCATGCGCAACATGATTGAAATTGATGGCGCTAAAGTGCTATTTCCAACGTCTTTTGGCTACTTCGATCCATACATTTTAGAAATAGCGGCGGAATTTCCGGAAGTACAGTTCTTTCATGCCGGTGGCTTGTACCAAGACGGTATGCCCGATAACGTCGGCAGCTACTTTGGCTACATCGACGAAGCCGAGTATGTTGCAGGGGTCGTCGCAGGGCACATGTCGCAATCTGGCAAGCTGGGCTTTGTCGCGGCTAAGCCGATTCCGCAGGTCTTGCGCAACATCAACAGCTACACCTTAGGTGCTAAATCAGTGAATCCTGAAATTATCACCAAAGTCATTTTTACCGGAGATTGGGCGCTCCCAGTTAAAGAAGCTGAAGCGACTAACAGCATGGCGGATCAGGGAATTGATGTGGTGACCTGTCACGTAGACAGCCCTAAGGTGGTGATGGAAACGGCTGAAAAACGGGGCATTTACTGCACGGGCTACCACGCCGACCAGTCTAGCTTGGCTGCTAATGGCTACCTGACCGGAGCAGAGTGGGACTGGTCAAGTATTTACACCCAGCTAGGCGAACAGTTCTTGGCGGGGCAAACCCTGATGGCGGGCGATATTGATCACATTTTGCGGGGGGGCTTGGCTGAGAATTTTTGTAAGGTTTCTGAGTATGGGCCTGCGGTAAGCGACGAAGCGAAAGCGGCTGCCGATGCGGCTAAAGAAGGCTTGATGAAGGGCGAACTGGTGATTTACCAAGGCCCACTGCAAACTAATGCAGGCAGTACAGCCATCCCAGCCGATAAAGAACTCAAGCAACAAGATATAGAACTGGAAAAAATGGACTACCTGATTGAAGGGGTTGATGGCTCTGTGAGTGGCTAGAGGCTTTTAGCTCGGTTTCTTTTGGGTTTAACTACTGTTCATTCTGGGTTCTCATGCTGGTTAACCAACCTTGGCGGCGAAATTTAGAAACAATCTGCCTACCTGTGGGGGCGTTGATTGTGGCAATGGTCATTTTTGGCCTCTTTTGTGCTTTTGCGGGGGCAAATCCCTTCAGCGTTTATCAATCTATTTACAAAGCGGCTTTTGGTAGCTGGAGTGCTTGGCAAAATACGCTGATTCGAGCGGCACCGCTGATGTTAACTGCGCTGTGTACGGCTTTGCCAGCGCGGTTGGGACTGGTGATTATTGGCAACGAGGGAGCCTTGGTTATTGGTGGACTTGCTGCCGTACTGGTCGGACTTAACTTGGGGACGGCGCTGCCTGCCCCGGCGGTGCAAATCGGTATGGCCTTGGGCGGCATTGTGGGCGGGGGGCTGTGGATTATGGCGGTAGGGGCGCTGCGGCATTATCGCGGCGTGAATGAAACGATCAGTAGCTTGCTGATGAATTACATTGCGATCGCCATTTTGAATCACCTCGTAGAAGGGCCGTTGCGTGATCCTGACTTTGTGACAAAGCCTTCTTCAGCAGAACTAGCCGATGTGCTTTGGCTGGGCAACTTACCAGCCACGCGCATTCATTTTGGCCTGCTTTATGGCCTAATTACCTGCATCATTGCCTATGTATTGATTCAACGCACCACCTTTGGCTTTGCTGCCCGCACAGCCGGAGGCAACATTCGCGCGGCGCGGATTGCGGGGCTACCCGTGGGTAAGCTTACCCTCGCCATTTGCTTTTTAGGTGGCTCGGCGGCGGGGCTAGCAGGCATGGTGGAGGTGGCAGCGGTGCAAAAGCGGGTCAATGAATCGCTGGTGTCTAACTATGGCTATGCCGGCATTTTGGTGGCGTTTGTGTCGCGCCACAATCCGCTGGCGACGATTTTAGTGGCCGTTTTGCTGGGGGGTATTTTGGCTAGCGGCGGTATCTTACAGCGATCGCACAATTTACCCGATGCCACGGTTTTGGTTTTTCAAGGGATTGTGTTTCTTTGCGTGTTGTTTAGTGATTCGCTCTATAACCGCATTCCCTTTTTCCAGCAGCATCGAGTCATTCATGAGCGGGCGGCTACCCCCGTGGGCAGCGGCGTATAAAGCGCGAAGACAGTTAAACATAAAGCAGAAGCAAGGCAAATTATGGCAGCCGAAGCATTAGGATGGTGGGGCGTACCGTTGGGCATTTTGGCGGGGACGTTGCGAGGCAGTGCCCCGTTTTTGTTTGTCAGCTTGGGTGAATGCCTGACTGAAAAAAGCGGCAAGATCAACCTGGGTCTAGAAGGAACGTTGCTGATGGGGGCGATGAGCGCCTATGGCGTTTCGTACCTGACGCAAAATTGGGTAGGGCCGGGGCTATCTCCCTGGTTGGGGGTGCTGGTGGCGGGCATTTCGGGGATGCTGTTGGGGGCGATTCATGGTTGGCTAGCCCAGCAGCCCCGCGTCAATGATGTGGCGGTGGGCATTGCCATGATTATTTTTGGCAGTGGGCTGGCGTTCTTTTTGGGCAAGCCGTTTATTCAACCCCAAGCCCCGCAGTTGATGACGATTGACATTGGCGGCTGGAGCAGTTTGCCTCAGGTGCAGTCGGCGCTAAAGCTTAGCCCTTTGTTTTTGATGGGTATTGCGATCGCGCCTTTGATGCAGTGGTTTTTCCGGGCAACGCGCTGGGGGTTGTATGTTCGGGCGGTAGGCGATAGCCCCGAAGCTGCTAGAGCTATGGGCATTTCGATCTTTCAGGTGCGAATGCTGAGCATTGTTGCTGGTAGTTTTCTGGCGGGTATTGGTGGAGCTTGTTTGTCGCTGTATTATCCCGGTGTGTGGACGGAGCGAATTTCCAGCGGTCAGGGTTTGATGGCGGTGGCTTTGGTGATTTTTGCCCGCTGGAACCCTATTCAGTGCCTTTGGGCTTCGCTGTTGTTTGGGGGGGCGCAGGCAATTGGCCCAGCTTTTCAATCGGTGGGCATTGATGCCTATTACTACTTGTTTAATGCTGCGCCCTATATTTTGACGCTGCTGATTATGATTATTACCTGCTCACCTAAGCGAACGCTGATTGGTGCGCCAGGGGCACTGGGAAAGGAGGATTAGCAACCTAGAACCGGGTTTCTGGCAAAGCATGGCAGTTGTCACACGTTTGCAAAGAAACCCGGTTTTTCAAGGGCGATCGCGCCTGATGTTTGGCGCTTAATTGAGCCGACAGCGTTTGGTGAGAATCACCATGACTTCGTTAGGTCGTCCGGTAGAAAGCGGGCGGCTCCAGTCGTTGGGTTCGGCATAGTCTTTCAGGTGCAGGTGGTGGATCTCTTGCCGCACACAAGGCAAAGAGCCAAACATCATCAGCCGCACCGTTTCACCGCTGCCAGAGGGGGTGCTGTCAGGAAGGGCGATCGCAGGAATTGAGCGATCGCCGCTGTTAGTCTCTTGAAACATGGGTTGTTTACTCCTTTTTGGGTTTGAGTCTGGGCGGGAAGCCAAAAACCAAAGTGCTGAGCCGAAAGCG
>NZ_JBQLZL010000066.1:0-14019 GCF_052168255.1 Almyronema sp.
CGGCCAGAACAATGCCAACACCTGGACGATAGACGGCACTGACAGCGGCACGGTCGATACAACCGCCTTCTTTAACTTCACCAACTTGGTAGGCGGTACAGCCGTAGATACGTTCAACCTCAGTGCCGGTGGCAGCGTCACCAGCATTGACAGCGGCAATGGTGCCGATATTTTTAACGTAACGGGGGGAACCGCAACTACCCTCAACAGTGGCAACGGGGGAGATGTTTTTACCCTCACTTCAGGCAGCTTGGGCACTGTCAACGGCGGCGACGGCAACGATGAATTTAATGTTAACGGGGCATCTCTCTTCGTTGATACCCTCAATGGCGATGTTGGCAATGACGTTTTCAACCTCACGTCTGGCAGCGTCAGCAATCTCAATGGTGGCGACGGCAACAACGACCAATTTGTTTTCTTTGATGATGGCTTTACTAGCAATATTGACGGCGGCAATGGCAACAACGACACCTTAGACTATTCAAATATTGTTGATCCTGTGGTTGATCTCAGTGCTTTTGATGTTCAAAACATTGAGGCCATTATTGGCAGTAATGCATCTAACAGCACTTTGATTGGAGCCGATGTTGATAACATCTGGAGCATTACAGGTATTAACAGCGGCACCCTCAATTCCAGCCTAGACTTTAGCGATTTTCAAAACTTTGTAGGGGGCAATTTAACAGACACTTTTATCTGGTCAGGCATTGGAGCCATCACAGGTAATATTGACGGTGGCACAGGCACCCTGACGTTAGAAAGCGATAATGCCATCAACCTGACAGGCACCAGCATTTCTGGTACAGGCTCTTTAATTATTCAGCAATCTACGGCAGGCACAGGGATTCAGTTTGATGGGGCGGGTTCAGGTTTGAATCTGACGCCTTCATTATTTAGTTCTGTAATTGCTGATGGCTTTACAGATATTGCAATTGGCAACACTGAAACGGGTGACGTAGTCACCAGCAACAACTTTTTAAGCTTTAATGCGCCTGTCACCCTTCAAGGTAGCTCTGTTACCACCAATGGCTTTATTAGCAACAGTGGCAATGATGTCACCTTAATTGGCAATGGCGGCGCGGTTGTGCTTAATTCCGGCATCAATACTGCAACAGGTGGCAGCGATGGTGGCAACGTTAGCCTCACAGGTACTTCAGTCACCCTAAACAATGGTGTAACGATTGATCCATTCACAGGTGGCAATTCAGCGAGTACGGGTAAAACAGGCGATATTACGATTACTGCTTTAACCGGAGATGTCACCCTAGGTTCAGGGATTTTGTACGGTGACAATTACAACTTGGGCGGGGGGGGCAATATCAGCATTGTCAGCGAACAAGGGTCTATCAACCTGAACGGGGGTCGTCGCATTATCAGTACCAATGGTGGGCAGGGAACTGGCGGTAGTGTTTCTTTGCAAGCCGCGCAGGCTGTCAATATTCAGGGGTTAGGAGCCGCCATTGATACCAGCACGAATGGCACGGGCACAGGCGGCAACATTGCGATCGCGGCTGAAACCATCAATGTTCAAAATCAAGCTGCCCTCAATGCCGAAACGACAGGCAGTGCCATCGGTGGCAATATTGCGCTGGTAGCCACTCAAGCCATTACGATTCAAGGTGGCGCGACTGAAATCAGCACCAACGCCAGCGGTAGCGGTAACGGCGGTTCCCTGACGGCTCAAGCACCTGATATTAACTTGCAAAACGGAGCCATCATTAGCGCCCAAACATCCGGTGGGGGGACTGGGGGCAGCATTGGCCTGACTGCTACTCAAACGCTCAATATTCAAGGTGGTGGCACCGGAGTCATTACAGATGCCAGCAGCAGTGGCTTGGGCGGCACCATTACGGCTCAGGCTACAGATATTAACGTGCAAGACGGGGCTGTCGTCAGCGCCCAAGCTTCTGCGGCCAGCGAAGGCGGCAACGTCATCTTTCAGGCGGGGCAAAACCTCATCCTGCAAGGAACTACTACCGAAGTGACTACCCGAACAACGGGAACAGGAGCAGGCGGAGATGTTGCTTTTACTGCTGGCAACCAGCTAGAAATTGACGGCAGCAAAATTACCGCCGATGCCACCAATAGCGGCGCAGGTGGAACCATTAGCCTGCAAGGAGGCACGGTCAGATTACAAAACAATGCGGAGGTTCAAGCCAGAACTGCTAGCAGCGGGGCAGCGGGTAATGTCGTGGCAACGGCAGTCGGTCAACTCGACATCAACGACAGCGTTATCACCACTGATACCAGCAGTACCGGGGCGGGGGGTAGCGTTACCGCCCAGGGCAGCGCCATTAACCTTAACAATGCCATCATCAGCACGGGTACCTCCGGCGCAGGTACCGGGCCAGGGGGCGATATTGGCATCAATGCGGCTACCGATTTTAATCTGACTGACTCGACCATTTCTTCGAGTACTTTGTCTTCTCAATTGGCGATCGCCGGGAACATCACCATTGCAGCCGCCAACATTAGCTTAGACAACGGCAGAATCATTGCTGAAACCAGCGATAACGAGACAGCGGGCGGCGGTTTTGTCACCTCAGGGGGGCTAGTTGGTTTCAACGTTGAAGGTGGCAACATCACCGTTTCTGGAACAGGTATCGGTAGCCTGCTGATGGCTAACAACAGCCTGATTTCAGCCCGTGGCATTGAAGTCGGAGCCACCCAACCCGGCGTCGGCAGTAGCAACTCAGCAGTGGCAGGTGGCAATATCTTTTTCTCTAACTTCCTGACTATTCGAGCGGTTGATCCCCCGATTGGGCCGGCTGGCAACGACATCGTTACTAACGAAAGCCTAGCGGGCGGGGGAGTGATTGACTTTGGCCTGATCTTGCCAGACGGTTTTGTCTTAGACGAATTGGGTTTATCTTTTGCAGAATTGCGTTCCAACAGCCAAAATGACCTTTCCACCAATGGCCTGATTGATATTTTAGATACCGGCATTTTTGAGCAAGCGGCTGCGATTCCCTTGGCCTTCGTTGACCTCTCTGAATTAGTGGGCGACTCTTGCTCAGCCGGAACCTCTGAAAATAGTGAGTTTATTGTGGGCGGTCAAGGCGGCTTGCCCACCAGCCCCAATCAGCCCCTAAGCCCAACGTTAGACAACAACGACTGGATTTTAATCGACGATTCCTTCGATAGTTCAGCCTCAACAGCCCCGCCAGCAGCCTCCCTGGCTCGTCAGCAACAACCGGGCAATGGCATATGTCTCAATTCTTTACTTTCTCAAACAATTCAATAATAGGTACCTGGAATTTGTAGATCGATTGCTGAAGAGCTTATTAGATAAACCGGAGAACTTATCTACTGAGGAAATGGCTATGAAACGCGCAATTTGCTTTTCAATGGCAGTTTTAACTGCTTTGGTATCAGGGGTGTTTAGCGCTAGCCATCTACCTGCTAAAGCCGCCGTGGCGTCGGCTACGGCGTTTGAGCGCTCTCTGGGGCAATCAGGCGAATTGCTGGTTGCTGGGCGCTATCGCTTTCGCTTAAGGGTGCGGCCAGCCCAATATCGTATTGGGGGGTTTCGGCGGGGCAACACCTGTTTTGATGCGGGTCGAGTGATGGCTCTGGTTCCACCAACGCGCGAAGTAGAGCAGGTAGGGTTTCGGCAGGTGGCGGTAGATAGTACGCTTTCAGGGCATCCGACTTTTTTGGTCTATGTAGAAGGACTGGGCGAAAAAGAAGCCCAATTCACCCTACAAAATGCCGAGGGCACAGAGGAAATTTATAACACCACCTTTGCACTACCCAATGAAAGTGGCATTGTAGCGGTTGCAGTGCCCAATACGGCTCCTGAACTGGAGATTGGTGAAAGCTATCTTTGGCAAATGGCGGTGATTTGTGATGCGGCTAACCGTTCTGAAGATGCGGTCGTTGGCAGTTGGGTGCAGCGCAATTCTTTAGAAACGCTGCGGCAGTCTTTGGATGAGTCAGATGCAGTCGATGCAGAACTGAGCCAGGAATTTGAAACTTTGGCAGCGCAGCTCGATAGCGCTGACGAGCGGGAAAAAACTCAGGCTTTAGCAGAGCTAGGCATTTGGCAGGATTCAATTGCTGAACTAGCTGCCTTGCGCTACCGCAACCCCACCGACAGCGACTTAACCGAATCCTGGACAACACTGCTGCAATCCGTTGATATGGATGCTTTTGCCAATGCCGATGTTGTGCAGCTTGAGCAGTAAAGTTTTGTCGCCTCGTGTAAGGGTTAGTTGAAGCTTCGACGGCGATCGCTCAGGCTATTTATAGCTTTTGCAAAGACGATTCAACAGACGCTACAGCTTCTCTAATCTGCGGCAAAATTTAGTAACAAAGATAACGTTCAAGACGACTATCCAAATTTTGCCATTGTTAGCAAAGCGACTTCTCATTGAAGTTGGCTGCATAAGCTTAAAGCCACCAGCAGTAGTTGTTTAAAAGAGCCAAAGATCTTTAGATGAGTCCGGTTACGATACCCGCTTTGTTGCCATTTGGGAGTATTCCTCATGAGACGAATAACTTGGTGTCCCCTTTTTCTATCGGCTGCGTTAGCAGTCAGCGGGTTGCCGCTAGCCTCTAGTGCTGCAACCGCTAGCATTCAGGCGGGTATTGGCACCCTCAGCGAGAACCACCAAGAGGTCTTACTGGCTGGCTATCGAGGCTTTCGCCTGCGCGTGCGTACCTCGCGTTATCGCTCCGGTGGATTTCGCCGTGGCGGTAGCTGTCTGGTCAATCAAGGCGATCAGGTGGCTGTTGTTGCGCCCCCGGCTAGATCGGAAGAGGTTGAATCTACCCTGACAGGTCTAGCGCCATCAGAGGTTGGCCCTGTTGACGTAACGGCTTCAGCCCATCCCACCTTTTTGGTCAATGTTCCTGACTTGGAAGGTGCGGCAACCGCAGAACTCACCATTCAGCATGAAGACTACACGCGAGCCGATGCTGAAGTGGTAAACATGAGCTTTGAGCTAAACGGCCAGCCTGGAATTGTGGCAATTCAGGTGCCTCAATCTGAAACGGCTCTAGAGCCGGGGAGTAAATACCTCTGGCAGTTGGCTATTAAGTGTGAATCAGAAAGTGCTTTAGATAATTCAAGTAATTTAGTTGTTGATAGCTGGATCGAGCGCGAGGCGATTGACGCTTCTCCTACCGGATCGCTGCAAGATCAGCTAGCTTTCTATGCTGAAAGAGGCATTTGGCAGGAAACGGCTGGAACGCTGGCTCAGCTACGCTATCAGTTTCCCGATGATCCGGCGATCGCCAGCGACTGGCAAGCCTTGATGCAAGATGTTGGCTTAGACGAGTTTGCGGCGGTACCCGTTGTGCAAATGGTGCAATAGGCACAGAAATGATGGCGGCTGCATCCGGCGAATTCCAAATGGGGTTCGCCGGATGTGCTTTAAAGCTGTGGCGATCGCCGTAGCACCCGCGTTGAGACGCTGAACGCGGGGCAAACCAATGACCGCAAAGTTTTCTTTCTGCCCTCCGCTTTTAGCCCAAAGGCGATCGCTAGGGAGTAAACGTAATCGAGAAATAAATACCAGACTCTTGCAGCGTCCCTTCTTCAATGTCGTAGTCAATTGAAGTGATGGGAATACCCCAGTCGAGACGGGCGCTTAAATAGTCGCCCTGCCGCCAGATTAAGCCAATGCCTGCACCGGAAATTAAATTGGGGTCAGGCGAATCGGTGGGGTTGTCGGGGTGATTCCAGCCTTGGCCAATATCGAAGAAGGGACTGACCTGCAACAGTCCTTCAATTTCGGGGATGCGCAAAATTGGCAACCGCAGCTCTGCCGAAGCCAGCCAGCCATTGTCGGTTAGCAGCGTATTTTGGCGATAACCCCGCACAGTCGCCTGCCCGCCCAGACCAATTTGTTCATTTGGAACCAAGGGGCGATCGCTCAATTGCAAATCGCCGCGCACCAGCAGGAGCGAATCGGGGGCAAACAGCTTGGCAAACTGTGCCCGTCCGCGCCAGCTCAAAAAGCGACTATCCGGCGGATCTTCATTGATGGTTGAACCTAACGTATCTAGCCCTAAGCTAAACTGCGATCGCAGGGCAAAGACCTGTGTTTCGCCTTGTTGCAGCCAGTCTTGAGCAAAGCGCAACGCGGCAACGCGGGTAAAGCCGTCGTCATCGGCTCCGGTAGCCGGAAAGGGTAGCCCCTCCAGAAATTCGCTTTGGCTTTCTCGGTAAGAGCCGATCAGACTGAGGGTAAATTGCTGCGTCGGGCTTTTGAAAATAGGCTGCTCTAGGGCAACTTCATACAGCGTAGAGTCTGTTTGAATATCTAAGGCGCTAAACGCTTCGGTCAAAATTTCGCTGTCGCTATCACTAAAGCTAAACCGCAACGTCGTGTCATAGGGGCTGATGGGCACTGCGTAGCTCAGGTCAAAATTGCGGCTACCTTCAGTGCGGCTAGCGCCAAAGAAAAGGCCGTCGCCCAAGCCGCTTAAGTTTCCCTGGCTGACCTGAGCCGTCTGCCGCAGACTACCGACGCTAGGCGACTGGTTATTGTCGATCGTAAAGCTCACCTGATCGCTAGAAGCTTGAGTAGCAGCTACGTTGAGAATGCTTGTGCCTGTGCGAGTGCCCGTTACCAGTTCTGTAGAAATGGTTTCAATCAGCGGATTGATTTGTAAAACCTGAACCCCTGCTAGTACGCGGTTGATGTTTAACGGCGCTTCACCTGCGATCGCCAGCCGAGAGCCAATATAGCCCGGATCTAAAGGGCGATCGACGGTTACGTCAATATAGCGATTGCTATAAGCCGGATCTAACCAGTCTCGCATCACCAGGTTAGACAACGAACGGGCAAAGGGTGAACCAAACGGTGAAGTCAACGTGGCTGAATCAACCGCTAAATAAGTAGGCGAGGGCGATCCGGCTGGCGTTTCTAAACTCTGGTAGGGCTGGTCGATGCCCCAGGTTTGATAGCTGATTTGCAACGTGTTGCTGGCTAAGTCAGCCGCTTGACTGCTTTGCTGGAGTTGTCCCAGCGTCTCTATGTTGTCGAGGAAACGGCTTTCTGGCAGGTTAGATGGGGCGACGGGAGCCGACGGCACCCGAAACCAATCCGCTGCAGGTTGAGTAATGGCTGACGGTAGCGCCGAAAGTTCAATTGGATCAAGCGGATTAAGGGTCACGTTAACCGCTTCTAAGCTGCCTTCAATAATCTGAATGGCAATGGTAGAGGTGTCGCCCGCTAAAGCCTCGGCGGGGATAAAAGCTCCAGAGGTGATATACCCCCGACTGACGTAATAGTCGGTAATGGCGTCGCTAGCCCGCACCAAGTCACTCAGGGTTAAGTTGCGGTTGATCGCCTCGGCGGGTGGAATTTCGTCGCTGGCAGTAGCGGTTAACGCTTCGGTTCGCAAAGCGGCTGCCTGGGCGACTTCGGCTAGCGTTTCAGCGCTGAAGATGCTGCTGCCTAGTACCTCAAACTGCTCGACGAAAAATCCTTCTGGTTCGGCAGGTTCAGTCACCTCTGGCAAAGCTGCCTGCTCATCCGGCGGGGTAACAGGCGCGGTGGCGGCAGGCGCGATCGCGGTTGAATCAGACGCGTCTGGGCGGCTAGGGGCGGCTAACGGCGGCAAGACAGGGGCAGTCGCAACGGCAGATGGCGGAGAAGGTTCTTGCGGCAGCGGCAGCGGCGGACGGGTGAAGCGAGGCGGGGTGCTGAGTTCGGCCAGGGTAGGCGGTGGGGTGGGGCTAGCGGCGGGCGCTAACTGCTGTGCCGCTGCTGCTAACGTTGTGGGCGCAGCAGCTAGCTGCTGCGCTGGGGTGGTGGCTGGGGCGATCGCGATGGCAGAACGACTCAGCTCAGGGGCGCGATCGCTCGTTTCTGGCTGGGGTGGGGCGGAGCCAGACGCCGCTTCAAGCCGATCGCTAGAAGCAGGGGAGCGGCTAGTGGGCGCAATGGGGGCGCGATTGGGGGGAGCAGTAGCGGTGGCGCGATCGGCGGTAAGCGGGCGACTGGGGCTAGTTTGTGGCCGCACTACTAGAGGAATATCTGCGCGATCGCTTGCCCTTTCATCGATCGCCGGAGCCGTTAAAAAAGCGGCATCCCAGCGAAACACCGGACGCGTCAACAGCAAAAAGCAAGTCCCCGTCAAGGCCGATAGGCTTAGCGCTTTGGCTACCCCGTTTAAGGGCGGTAGCGGCAGCAAATTAGGTCGAACCGCTGTTTCCATACCTTAATCCTGTGGAAGAACGGTATTGACGCCCCTGTTCACGTATCTAGCTCTCTGCGTCACTCTCGACAGCCCGTTTGCAGACTTCTTAGTCAAGGGTAGCCGCAACCCAGCAAACTACCCAGAAATGGCAACGTTTTTACACGTTCATCTGGCCACAAATCCCAGAGGTGAGCGTGGTACAACTAATGACAATGACGAGGTGCGTAACATCAGGCCAGCCGTATGACCAAGGTGATTTCTGTTCATTCTTTTCGAGGAGGGACAGGTAAGTCAAACTCAACCGCTAATTTAGCGGTGCTGATTGCTCGTCAGGGGTACCGCGTGGGGATTATCGACACGGATATTCAGTCCCCCGGCATTCATGTGCTGTTTGGCTTTGACGAAGATAACATGCAGCGATCGCTTAACGATTACCTGTGGGGACGCTGCCCAGTTGAAGCGGCTGCCTACGATGTCAGTGCCGTGTTGCAAGGCATCAGCCGCGATCGCAGTGCGATTTATCTGATTCCTTCGAGTTTGCGGGCAGGCGAAATTGCCCGCGTTTTGCGCGAGGGCTACGACGTGGGGCTGCTAAACGAAGGGTTTCAGTCTTTAATTGAAGCCTTAGATCTCGATGTGCTTTTGATTGATACTCACCCAGGGCTAAACGAAGAGACGCTGCTGTCAATTACGATCTCAGATATTTTGCTGCTCATCCTCCGCCCCGACCACCAAGACTTTCAAGGAACAGCCGTCACCATCGATATCGCCCGCAAGCTAGAGGTGCCCAAAATGCTGCTCTTAGTCAATAAGGTGCTGGTATCGTTTGACTTTGTCGCCCTCAAAAGCGAAATTGAAACGACCTACAATACTCCCGTAGCGGGTATTTTGCCCCTAACCGAAGAAATGATCCGGTTAGGCAGCAGCGATATTTTCTGCTTGCGGTTTCCGGATCACCCCTTTAGTCAGGTTTTGGCGACGGTAGCTCAACTGCTGATGAGTTAGTGACTGCCCCAGCTAATCCAACGGTGCGGCGTACCTGTGGTAAGCTGCTGCTGGCAAGACTGCGCAGCCTCCAGGTTGGTGCCTTCGCAATCAACCCCTTCTAGGTCTACGTCGCTAATGCAGGCACCGCTAAGGTTGACGTGGCTGAAGTTAGCGCCGCTTAGCTCAACGGCGTTGAGGTTGGCACCGCGCAAATCGGCTCCTTCCATATCAGCGCTGCGCAAGTCGGCTTGGGTGAGGTCAGCGCCAACTAAGCTAGCGCCGCGCAAGTCGGCTCCAATGAAATTAACCTCTTGTAAGTTAGCGCCGCTAAGGTCAGCGCCTTTGAGGTCAGCGTCGCTGAGGTTGGCTTGCCGGAGGTCGGCACGGCTGAGGTCAGCGTTGCTGAGGTTAGCGCTGCTGAGGTCGGTGCCGCTGAGATTGATGCTGCTGAGAGCGATCGCACGGAGGTCTACCCCATGCAAGTGAATATTAGAAAAATCGCGATCGCCACGATTGTATTCGTGTAAAAACTGTTGAATATCCATTCTGGTTTGTCTCCCTGGGTGATGTGAAACTCCCCACGTTTTGGCTCAAAGTTGAAGCGTATGTAGCTGTCAATAAGGGCGATGAAGGGAACGCCGCGTTCTCTTCCATTGTGTCGCAAACCTGATCAACTCATACATTTGATTCACACAACGAAAACAGAACCCTCCGTTTTGCCTACTGAGGCGATGTTTTGCAGGCGGTTGCCAAACGGAGGGGCTAAATCGCTCAAACCGTTGATTCTGGTTCGTAAAGGGTGGGTTCTAGTTCGCTCAGCTTAGCTTGCACAAACTGATGAGCGTCTTGAACGGCTTGATTGTAAATATAAGGGCCTAGCTCAGCTACAAAAAAGGTGAGCAGGCTTTTGGCCTTAAAGTAGCTGATCTCTTCGTCTAATTCGGTGGCGAAGTGCGCCTGAATGGCGCTAAGAAGCTGATCTCGCTGCGCTTTAGATAGCTTTATGTGTACCGGAGACGGGCGAGAACGCTGGCTCATAAGTTTTGTGAGGGGTCAGCTTTTTTCTAGCTTACAGCGCTCGGCGGCATGGCAGGTTAAGCGCTGCTGCCGCTGAGCTACCAGGGTTGGCAGGTCGGGGCGTCCGGTGAGCTTGAGCCGCCAGTCTGCCCAAATTTCATAGAGCTTGTCTACCAGGGGGCCAATGAGCGGCCATTGGGTAGCGGCGTAGATCCAACCTATGCCCAAAATTTCGTAGACTTGCCGAAACACAGCGACGTTTTTAACCACGGTGCCGTCGGCTCGAATGGCGTGGATGCGACCCATGGCGGTGGCGTAGTCTATGTCGGCGTTGGCGGCGGGTTCATAGTCGGGCGCGGCAATATCCACAAATTTGACTAAGCCACGTCCGGCGTCGCGTTTTTGTAAAAAGTTGACTTCTCTGAGGCAAAGGGGGCAGTCGCCATCGTAGAGCAGCTTGATTTGCCAGTGCAGGTTAGCTGGGTTGTTTGCTAGGGTAGTCTTTCTAGGGGCTGGGGATGAGGTCACAAGTACGCTGCCTTGTCGCTTTGCAACAGTTTGTAACTCTATTCTAAGAAAGATTAGGTTCATGAGGTATTTAGCAACCACGATCCTCGCCGCCGGAATGTTTGTGACGCTGGGTTTTATGCTTCAGGCGAGTGAGCCTGGTCAGTGGGGAACGTGGGCGTTTTTGTTGCCGTTTTTGGCGTGGGCGATCGCCCCTTATCTGGCCGTTATTGCTGCGATCAGGCGGTTTCGCGCCAGCTTTAACTCGCTGCTGACGTTGCTGGTGGCGGCTAGCCTTTTGACGCTTTCTAGCACGGCGCTGCTCTACGATGCGTTTGTGTCTCGCCCGGATGCTCAAAGCGGGCTGGTGTTTTTAGTGCTTCCGGTTTATCAGTGGATTGGGTTGAGCTTGTTTTTAATTGTGGCTCGGCGCTGGCAGCGGCAAGCTTCGTCTACGCTGGGCTAAGGTTTTGAGCGTTAGGCCAGTCGCGTGTAGTAGCCCTGTTTTAAGGGCTGGGCGGCTGATATTTTTCAATTTCGCTCATGGGCAAGAGCAGCGTGTCTTCAATGTATTGCCGGGTGGCTTTGGTGACGTAGCAATCGCTGTTGAGGCAAGCGACCAGTAGCCTGTTGGCGTTGTAATACTGTTGCAGGCTTGCTTGTTGTTCCTCGGTAAATTGCCAGTCGTGGCCGATGTTGCGGTGTTCGATCATGGCTGATCGCAGGTTGTCTGTCCAATTATCGCCATGTTCTTGCCACCAAGCTTGAAGATCCTCTTCTAGACCATTTTTGTCGGGTAGCTGATCTTTTAAAGCCTCTAGCTTGAGCTTGAGTGCGGGATCGCTCTGACTCACTTGTTTTATAGAGTGGGTGAGGGTGAGGTCGAGGTTAAGGTTAAAGTCGAGGTCAAAGTCGAGGTTGAAGTCGAGACAGATATAGAGGTCGAAGTCGAGGTCAAGGTCGAGGGCAGGAATGAGTTCGGGAGTGTATTCGAGGGTATATTCGAGGGCGTGGCCGAAGATGCGGTCGAGGGCGTAGGCGAGGTAGAGGGATTGGTCGAGGGTACAGGTGAGGTAAAGATCGAGACCGAGGTAAAAAGCTCGAATGGCGGCGGGTTTGTAGGTGGCATTGACTGAGTGCGATTTTTGCTCAACCCAGCCTAGGAAAGCCTGTAAACTAGCATCTTCGCCAATCAGTTGATCAGCCTGGCTTTTCATCGCCAGCAGCAACCCATCGGCTTCTGGCAGCATCCCCACCGCCAGCAAAAAGATTTCGCAATAGCGCTTTTCGGTAATGTGTGTGACTAAATTTTCTAGCGCCGCCTGAAGCTGGGCGGTGGGGCTGGTGATTTGTTTGGCGGTGAAATATTCCTGAAAAGTCAGGTGCGAAAACGAGTAAATGCCGCTGGCTCGCTCTACCAGCAGGCCGTGTTGGGCTGCGATGGATTTCAGCACGGCTTCGCTATCGAGCTGTAGGGCTTCTGCGTCTTCGTTGGCTCCGGGCAAATTGCGAATATAGTCAATAATTTGCTGCTCCACCACTTTTTGCTTAAAGAAATAGTCGCCACGGGCAAAGGTTTGCAAGGCAAGCTGGCTGAGCAGGTCTTCTTTGCGCTTTAGCGACAGCTTTTTGTAAACCTGGTCGCGTTCAATATTGCGCTTGGCGTCCCACTTTTTCAGCAGCACGTCTAGCCCTTCTTTATACAGCTCTGAGCGATTGGCCGGGAAGTCTGCTGCTTCGCCAAACACCAAACACAGCAGCGTTAGCAGCAGCGGATTGGTGGCTAACTCTTGGATGGGTTTGTTGTTTTCTAGCCGCTGGATAAAGTTTTTGCCTTTTTCGGCGTCTTGCTTAGCCTGAAACCATTTGGTAGCAAAGTCTTCAATCTGCGCTGGGCTGAAATCGGCAACTTCTACTTCGGTAAACTGCTGAAAGGTATATTCCCGCGCGGCAATGCGGCAGGTCATGACAAACTGACAGCCCCGGAACTGATGGGTAAAGCCTTTAATTTCTTGCAAAATGCGATCGTGGTCGGCTGCTTGCACTTCATCCAGCCCGTCCAGCAAAATCAAAGCCCGTCCCTGCTGCAAAATTACCGCGAGAGCAGCCACCGCTTCAACTTCACAGGCTTGCCACTGATTAGCAATATACGCTTGCAAACCTGGTTTTTCCTGGGCTTCCGCAAACTCCTTGAGCGTGACGAATATGGGAACTTGCTGAGCCTGAAATTTACCCTGATTGCACAGCGTTGCTAGCCGCTTCATAAACGTGGTTTTGCCTGCCCCCGGCTTACCCAAAATCAGCAGCTTGTTGTGGCGCTCAACCGCCTCTAGCCCCGGTACCCGTTCATGGTGTATTTGACCAAGGCTAAAGCGATCGAAGTTTTCGAGGTCGCAGTTTTCTAGCAGGTCAGCAATGCCAAGCCGTCGTCGTCCAGAGAGTTTTTCTAAAATGTTGACGTCGGTATAGATATCGCCAAGGCCGATAGGCTGAGTCATATCTAGCACCCGCATGGTGCCGCAGCGGTGGTGAATATCGGCTTTTACCTGCTGGCGAATTGTTTGAACAAGAGCGTCAATATCGGCTTTGGCTTTGATCGGTTCAAGGGTAGCGGCAGTTGGTTTTAGCCCTGCAATTTCTTCCCAGTTCAGGTCTAGCGCTTTGCAAAAGCTGACAAACAGCTTTCGACTGACAGATTTACCAGAGCAAAACTTCACCGCTGGCTGACGGCTGCATTCACAGCGCTGCGCCAGATCCTCACGACTCCATCCTTTTTCGGTTAAAGCTCGATCGATTGGCTCAATGCTTTCTGGGGTTGCGGTAAGCGATCGCGCTGCCATGCCATTCTCATATCACTTGCCCCCAATTCTACTCAACGCAACCAAACTCATCCTCAAGTCATCCTCAACTCATCCGCTGCGAAACCCTTGCCGGGACTGAACTTTAGCGACTTTTTTAAGACCATAGACACAGTTAAATAAATCGCAGAGTTCACATGCAATTACCCAAACCGTCCTCGCCGTTTAATCTCGTTTTTACAGCGGTGCTATCGCTAACGCTCACCTCCGGCGGCACTGCTTTGCACCTGGCCAATCAGCCGACGCTCACCCAGCCCCAAGATCGCATCTTAGATAGCGCCTTGGCGATGTGGACAACGGGCAGCGCCACCCTAATCGGGTTGCTCAGCAGCCGCTCTAGCTCAGATGATAACGATGAAGGCTAAAGACACCACCGACCCAAGATCCCTGACTTTTCTGAAAACTCAGGGATCTCGGCTTTGTAGGGCGATGATACCCCCTACAAGAACTGAGCGATCGCCAGAGTGTCTAGAACCTAGCGAAGATCGCCTCAAGC